>WRKI01000353.1 GCA_009778155.1 Spirochaetota bacterium | reverse complement strand
AACTGGCCAAGCTCAAAACGGGCGGAATTGTTTTGCGGGTCAAGAACGATGGCGTACTCCAACGCTTCCCGGGCTTGATCCGCCAAGCCAATTCTAATGAAACAACGGGCTTTTTGCTGCTGTAAACGCGAGGCAACTTGCGGACTGCCCGCCCTTGCAAAAGCAATGCCGTAATAAGCCAAAGCCCCGTTAAAATCATCCGTGGCCTCTAAAATGCGGCCGATGTTGGCAAAAACATACCAGCCGGCATCCTGCCCGGCGAGACCGCGCAGAAGCCCCATTGCAGAGTCTAAATCCCCGGTTTGCATCAACGCGCCAGCCTGATGAAAAAGCGCCCAATCGCCGTAAAGCCCCTGGCGTTCAATGTGCCAAAAAAGCATATCCATTTCCACCCGGTTTTGCTGGAAATCAAAGAACCATGCCGCCCATTGATATATTTCCTCGTTTGCGCCGTGGCGTTCCAAAAGCATCCATGTTTCCGCCATTTGCCGGCCAAGCTCCTCGCTTTCGGCAAGCCGCCGGCGAACCTCAAGGTCGATCAAGGGACGTTCAGTTTCCCCAAAACCGCCAACCTGCGGAGCGGATTGAAGCACCGCTATCGCCCGGGGCGCATCCAGCATTCGGCTGTAGCGGATAAAGGCATACGCCAAAGTTTGCTGCAAAGAATCCGACGCGCCGCTAACCGCGCCGTCAGTCCCCAAGTTAAGAGCCGTGAGCCTTTCCAAAAAAGCGACAGCCTCGCCTTCCGTGCCGGCAGTGGCGGCAAGGTTGTAGAGAACACGCTCGTCATTCGGCAAAGCCTCATCCATAGCCATCCACAAGGCCCGGGCGCTTTCCGTCTGGCCGCCCAGCCACAAGGCATCCGCTTGGCGGCTCTGCGCCCAGAGGCCGGGAACTCTTGAAAAAAGCTCCGCCGAAAACAAAGCGTCGCCAAAATCGTAGTGATACTCTGCCGCAAAGGTGATAAAGTTTATCGAAGGCGACAAGTCCAGCATATTTTGGATTATGCCGCCAGCCGCGCCAATGTTCTCCCGCCCCCTGTTATTCAAAATTTCCAAAACAATCAGGTTTATGGCCAACGCTTCAAGTGCCGCCGGCTCATCTTGGGGAGAGGGGGCAATTGCGCCAATGTCAGAAAAACCGGGCAAAGAAAGCGCAAAGGCTTCTTCCATGTTTTCAAAGTCGCCCATTAGAACGTGCAAAGAAATACGAAGAGGGTCGAAAAGCGGGTTTGTAAAGGCCGGGATTATGGCGTTTAACCGCTGAAAATCATGCGACTGCTGCCGGACAGCAAGGGGAGTTTCGGCGTAATTCTGAATAACGGCGGAAGCCGCGACTGCCGCAACGGGGGCAGACCAAGGGAAAACCTGCGCCGCCCGGAACGCGGACTGCATAAAGGCCGCGTTATATGCGGGGTCAAGCGCGGCAAGGTTTCTTCGGCGTTTTAGAACGGAAAGCCAATTTTCCGCGCTTTCGGCTTCAAGCTCCAGCCGGTCAAGCTGTAGGTTAAGAAGCACAAAGTCCGGCACCCCCCCGGCCTCTTCGATCGCCCCAAGGCTCATATCGTAAACATTAAGCAGGTTGTTAAAACCCGCCGCGTGAAGCTGGAGGTTTTCCGACCTGCTTCCCATGTAATGCGCCGCCAAAAAAATGCCGCAGGACAAAATCAGCAGTGCCAAGCCGGCAAAGCATACTTTGCGCAGGGATACTTTTCGGGGTTTTTCGCTGGTTTTATCATTCGGTTTTTTCAAGGCATATTTCTCTTTTTTCCGCCTGTATACTGCGGCGTATGCTGTCCAAAACCCCGTTGACAAACTTAAAAGAGTTGTCCGTGCCGAACTCTTTTGCAATGCCAATCGCCTCGTCAATCACTATTGACGGCGGGGTTTCCTTTTGATACATAAGCGAATAAACCGACATCCGGATAATGGCAAGTTCCACACGCCCAAGTCTTGAAATATCCCAATTTTCAAGATGCTGTTTTATCATGGCGTCTATGTCCTCGATGTTTTCTATTGCGCCTGTAATTAAGAGCCGGGAAAAATTGGCAATAGATTCATCCAGTGCGACTTTTTCACTACTTCTCCATGAAAAAGAGACCAGATCACTTATTAACGGGCGGCAGGCTTCCCAGCTATACAAGGCTTGAAATGCCAGAATACGCCCTTTTCTGCGGGACGCCATGATGAACACTCGCTTTTCAATTGCGCCACGCGCAAAAAAGAAAACGCTGATTGCGGCGTGCCGCAACCAGCAATTCTCCGGGGGCTTATCTTAAAGCCCTTACGTTTTCTTCAAAAATCCTAAAAGGCCTTCCGGCACGAAGTTCGGTAACAAGCTCTTGCGAGGCTCTTGCCATAGCTTCCTGCTGTCTTTGCTGCAAAAGCGTGTTGCCGATCTGATCCCGCACGGTTACGTTGGTTCCAAGAAAGGCAATGTCGCCCAAATCAAGGTTTTGCATGGCATAGGTTTCGGTAACCAGAATTATCTGGAAACCAACCGTGCCTTCGATTACGCCGGAAACCTCGCCGTTGCGCAGGCTGAAGGCCGTGTCGAGCAGGTTTTGCCCGACCATTGCCCTAGCGTCCATTGTTCGGGGCAGAAACCCGGCATCTCCGGCCATAATGCCGGAGTTCGGGGCCTGCGAGCGGGTAACCACTTCGTTAAACCGGGCAGGCACCCCGCCAATCTCGTTGGCCAAGTTGTCCGCCTGGGTTCTCGCCCTGGCTCTGGAGGCGGCATCGGGGCCGAAAGGAACCTGAATCATGGAAAAGCGCACGGTGTCCGGGCGGACAAATTGCGCCCTTGCAAGATCGAAGGTGGAGCGAATGTCCTGCTCGGTCGGAATCTGAATCGACCGGAAAACGGACTCTTTGCTCGTCATAAGATAACGCTGGACGGTCATCTGCCTTCTAAGTTGCTCCCTGAACGCCGGCAATTCCATTCCCGTTTCCGCACGAATCGCCTGGGCGAACTCGGCATCGCTGGGCTGGCGGCCAATGCCTTGAGCCATGCTCGCCCTAAGCTCCTGAATGTGCTGGTTCACCTCGTTATCGGTAACGGTGATCCGGTCACGCTCGGCGGCTTGAAGCGCAAGTCGCTCGTTTATCATTATGTCCAGTACCTGCATGACATCTTGCTGAGTCATCGTCCGGCCGCCGGCGCTTCTTTCCATCCGCTCAACTTCTTGGCGAAGCTGGTTTACCGTTATCGGCTCGGTTCTGGTAAGATTGACGGTTGCCGCTGGCTGTAACCCGGCTTGGGCAAACGCGGCAAATACGGCGAAAAATCCTAATGCAACCAATAAAACTGTTTTTTTCATAATACATCCCTATAAAAAGTATAGCATTTTATCGTGCGTTTTTCAACACAATCGTTAAAATACAGCTACAATAGAACTGCACCTTCCATAGTATAACAAACAAACGGGCGAAAAGCAACAGGAAAAATACACTTACCCAAAAAATGTCGAAGCTCGCCTCTACTCCAAAACCGCCCGGATGCGTCTGACCCCGGCAGATGATGACTGCTCCTTCTGTATCTTGAAGTTGCCCAAGGTTCCGGTGCTGTCAACATGGGGGCCGCCGCAAACTTCCCTTGAAAAGGAGGCCTCTTCCGTGCCTATTCTGTAGACTTTGACCTGTTCCTCGTACTTTTCGCCAAAAAGGGCGGTTGCGCCGGACTTTTCGGCTTCTTCCTTGGTCATTAGCTCCATTGATACCGGCTGGTTCTTTTGGATTTGCTCGTTGACGATGTCCTGCACGCTTTTTATTTCGGTTTCGGTCATGGGTGAGTGGTGCGAAAAGTCAAAGCGCATCCGGTCGGCCGTTATGTTGGAGCCTTTTTGCGCGACGTGTTCCCCCAAGACGATTTTGAGGGCTTTGTGCATCAGGTGCGTGGCGGTGTGGTATCTTACCGCCATTTCGCCCTGGTCGCCAAGGCCGCCTTTGAAGACCTGCTCGCTTTGGGCGCGGGAAAGTTCTTGGTGTTTCTTGAAGGCTTCGTCAAACTCTTCCCGGTTTATGGACAGTCCCTGCTCTTTTGCCAGTTCCTCGGTTAGCTCGATTGGGAAGCCGTAGGTGTCGTAAAGTTTGAAGGCCAAGCGGCCGGGCATGACTTTCCGGGGGTCTTTCAAGAGGTTGGGCAGGAGTTTTTCAAACTCGTGCTCGCCTTTTTGCAGGGTTTCGATGAACTTGTTTTCTTCCCGGTCTAGCTCGCCGGCGATTGACGCTCTGTTTTCTTCCAATTCGGGGTATGCGCCTTTGAAGAGGTCGATGACGACGCTTGCGATTGGGGAAAGAAAGGCGGCGAGTTTTGCGTCGGGGGTTTCCGCATGGATGAGTTTGCGGCCGTGGCGCACTGCCCGGCGGATTAGGCGGCGCAAGACGTAGCCGGCGCCGGCGTTGGAGGGGCTGACTGCCCGTGGGTCGCCCAACACGAAGGTTGCGGCGCGGACGTGGTCGGCGATTATTCGCACGGATCGGTCTTTTTCTTCATCACTGCCGTAGGTGTAGCCGCCGGCGGCCTGCCCTATGGCTTTGATTATCGGGGTGAAGATTTCTATGTCGTAAACGCTGGTTTTTCCGTTCAGGATTGCGACTGTGCGTTCTATGCCCATGCCGGTATCCACGCATTTTCGCGCCAAGGGTTCGTAGGAGCCGTCGGCTTTTTTGTTGTACTGCATGAATACGTCGTTCCAGATTTCCAGCCATTTGCCGCAGGCACAGCTTGGTTTGCAGTCGTGGCTGCACGGGGCGTCGCCTATATAATAGAACATTTCGGAATCTGGGCCGCAGGGGCCTGTGGTGCCGGCGGGGCCCCACCAGTTGTCCTCGCGGGGCAGGTAGGCGATGCGGTTTTCGGGTATGCCGAGTTTTTTCCAAACGGCGACGGATTCGTCGTCCCGGGGTACGCCTTCTTCGCCTTCAAACACTGTTACTGCGAGTTTTTCTATGGGGATTCCGAGCCATTTGGGCGATGTCAGGAACTCGAAGCTCATTTCGATTGCGCCTTCTTTGAAGTAGTCGCCCAGCGACCAGTTGCCCAGCATTTCAAAAAATGTGAGGTGGCTTGTGTCGCCGACGCTTTCGATGTCCCCTGTGCGGATGCACTTTTGGTAGTTTACGAGTCTGTTCCCGGCGGGGTGGTCTTCGCCCAGCAGGTAGGGAACGAGCGGGTGCATTCCGGCGGTGGTAAAAAGCACTGTGGGGTCGTTTTCCGGCAGCAGAGATTTCCCGTGTATGTGGGCGTGCCCTTTTGAAACGAAAAAGTCAATATATTTCTTGCGGAGTTCTTCAGCATTCATGCGATTATTCTACCACAAATCGATTTTTTATGCTACTGTCTGCAAGGGCAAATTTTCGATTTTCCCCTTTCCGGGGGCGCGCCGAGTTTCCCCAGCGGCACGACAAACGCATGAATGCTCGAGCCTCGGAATTTACTCTCATTTTAATCACACGAAGGCACAAAGGCACCAAGGCACTAAGGCACTAAGGGAGGTTAAGGCCTGAGCCTTCCTTTTGCCTCACAATAGAGCATAATAGGGGATAACGTAGGGATGAAGCAGCACTTTCTAAGCTGAACTTTGTGCCTTTGTGTGAGATACTTCCGAGGTTCATGCCGTTCATGCGTTTGTCGCTATTCTCCTGCACGGCTGCCGGGCAATGCGGCGGCATCTTTTCCAAAAAACCGGGCAGTGCCGGCGTTGTAGTATGCCGCCCGTTCCTCTGCCGTCATATCTTTGGTCTCGTCATGGATTTTCAGGCGAGCCGCATATATTTCCCGCCAAGGCATTGGCACATTGATAATGTCTGGATCGTTCATGTAATCGTCAAGCGTCTTCTTCATGGTCTATCACCTGGGCTGGCGTATTTCGGAGGGGGCAATCCCAAGCTGGTAAACAAAGCCTCCGTCCCCTGTTTGTAGTATGCCGCTTTTTCCGCCGCGCTCATTCCGGCAGTCTCGTCTTGGACTTTGAACCGCATTGCATGGGTTATTCGCAAGCCCATAGGCTCGTTTTTAATCCTAGGATCATTAAGATAATCATCAAAGGTTTTCTGCATTTCTGTTTTTCAGATCAATCCAACGTCCCTTCAGCGGTCAATTACCTCGAATTCGAGGTAATTGAATCCGCCCCTGCGGTCGCTAGCCCTCGTCGATTTCTTCCACATATGCGATCTCCGGCCGGTCCATTTCGGGCAAAACGAAGTCCAGCAGGGTTACGCCGTAGGCAGTGCTGTAAATAGCCTCGTGCAGGGCTGTGATGTTTTCGTTGAAATCTATAGCCAGAATATATGCCCCGTTGTATACAGCGTGCCTAAAACTCCCGTCAATAGGTATGCGCAATTCTTCTATCGTAGGCCTGCTTCCCACAAACAAATCCACCCCCAGCGTGATCATTTCACCTAACGTAAAGTTTGTATCGACGTGCTCCAGAATGAAAGACGCAATGGTAAAAACATCCCCCATAGTCGTTGTGTCCAAAACCCGGTCAAGAATACTTCTTAGAACATTTTTCTGCCTTTGAGTTCGGACAAAATCATTATCGACAATCCTCATGCGCGAGTACGCCAGCACCTGCCGCCCGTTCAGTAAATTGTAGCCGGCAGAAACCTCTTCAAAATCGGGGAAAATCCTGTTAATTACCGCCGCTTCGTCCGCCCTTAGATGCAGTTCCAGCCCGTCCAGCGCGTCTACAAGCGCGAACACGCCCGCGAACCTTACCACGGCGAAACGCTGAATGTCCAGCGCGAAAAGATCGTTCATAAGATTGATCGTTCTGCCGGGGCCGCCGACCGCGTACATGAAGTTCATCCGGTTCCAATGAGCACTGCCGATCCTGTCCGGGACAAGAATGTCGCGCATGAAAGAGGTAAGACTGACAACACGAGTATCGCGGTTAAAAGAGAGCATCATAATCGTGTCGGAACGCCCGCGATCCTGATGAATAAGGGCATCGTCGCCTAAAAACAAAACATTGATTATATTGTCGGAAATCTCTTGACGCTCGAAAATAGAGTCGTTCCTTAACCCCGCAACCCTAGCCGAGGGGTGAACCGGGATCAACCTTGGCGGAGCCACGGGAACTGCGGCAAAATCCCTTTCAATGGATTCTCGGGCTTCTTCGTAGGATAATTCCTCTTCGGCCTCTTCCTCTATAGTCGCCATAAATTCTTCATGCGTGATCATTTGCAGGCTTGGAGGCAAAGGCGGGATTTGGCGATTGAAGGTGTCATCCGGCACCCTCACAATCCTGACATTGTTTCCCGTCAGCCTTCTGTCCAAGAGATTGAAAGTTATGACAAAGGCGGCGATAAAAACTAGAAGGGTCAGAAAGACCCTGGCGATTGTTCTTTTTTTATTCAAGGCCGCGCTCCAGTGGAATATTGCTAAGAATAAACACCTCCGGGCGGTATTCAAAGTGCATGGTGTCGAAGCTAGTCCACTTGCCGCCCCAGACAAACCCAAAAGATTCAAACGCACGAATCACTTCGTTGGGCGGATGCCAGCGCCGGGAATACGGAATGTTCCACCATTGCGGCGTGCGCGAAGTTTCCCATGCCCAGTAGGTTGCAAGCCCCCCAAGGTCTCTTGGCAGAATGTCGATCGCTATGCCGTAAGAGTGCAGACTGCGGTTGTTCGAGGTTCTTATGTTGCGCCAATTCCAGCCGGCAACGCTTTCAAGGGAATTCACCCATTGGCGCACGACAGGATTTACGCTGGCTTCGTTCAAAATAATCGTTTCGATGCTGCGCATTGTGCCGACAAGATCGGAATGAATCGTTACAGACCGCCCCAAAAAGCTAATTTGCGCCTGCCGTGCAAAAGCCTGCTCCCGGCTGCGGATGTCCCAAAGCTCCTCGAAAAAATACTGAGGCCGTGGAAGCCGCACGGCGGCCGGCTGCTGCTGCCCGCCTGCGGCGGCGCGTTCTTCCATTCTGCGGGTACGCTCCGCCCGGTCTGCCGAGGTGGATTCCCACGAGGGCAAATCCAGGGGATAATTCTGGTTAAAGCGCAAGGGGCTGTACGAAGCCGCCCGCGCCCTAAGCTCCTCCGGGAGAATGCGGCCGTCGGCATAATAGAACCACCTGCCCCGCAAACGGAAAGCCCAATCCCCGCCACGGAACTCCGGCGCACCAATCTTGTTTGGATACGCGGCGGCAAGCGCCCTCATAATCCTTTCCGCCTGGTCGTGGGCAGCCTGCTCTTGAGCAGCCTGCGCCTGCAAGGAAGCCGGCAATACGGCCAAAAACGCCAAGGCAAAAAGCAAAAGCACCTTTCTTTTGCCCAAAAAAACCTTAGAAAAACGCACGATCTATACCCCCTATAGTAGCTTTATCGGCTACCAGTGCAATTATAACCAGTTATTGAAAAAAAATCAAAGCCCCCGCCGCCCAAACCTTGAAAAAAACAGCAAATTGAGCATTTTTCCCGGCCGCGCCAGCTTTGCAAGCCCTGTTGACAAAAATCCAAAACCCGCCTACCCTCCATTAGGGGGTTTTAATGAACTTGAAAGGAAAAAAAGCTCTGATTACCGGCGGCGGCACGGGGCTTGGAAGGGAGATAGCGTTACAGCTTGCCAAAGAAGGCGTGGATATGGTGTTAAACTACTCGACTTCTGCCGAAGAGACAGAAAAAACGGCGGCCGAAATCGCGGCCGGGGCCGCGGCCGGTGCCGGCGCGGCGGGGGTCAAGGCCTTTGCGTTGAAAGCGGACGTGTCGATTGTCGAGGAAACGGAAAAACTTGTGGAGAAGTCGGCGGAACTGCTCGGCGGGCTGGACATTTTAATCAACAACGCCGGGACAACCAAATTTGTGCGCTTTCAAGATTTGGACGGGCTTAACCCCGATGACTTTTCGCGTTTGTACGAAACAAATGTAATGTCGATTTTTTTTGCAAGCCGCGCGGCCGCAAAAATCATGAAGAAGTCCGGGGGCGGGCATATCATCAACACCGTGTCCACCGCCGGGCTAACGCCTGCGGGGAGCAGTATCGCATACGCGGTGTCCAAGGCCGCCGGCATTCACATGACAAAGTGCCTTGCCTTGGCCTTAGCCCCGGAAATCAAGGTGAACGCCGTAGCCCCAGGGCTTATGATGACCCGGTGGGTGTCGGGGTTCAGCGCGGAGCATATCCAAGCGGCAAAGCAAAAAACCTTGCTGAACAAAACTGTCGGTGTCGAAGAATGCGCATCTATGTTTTTAAGCATAGCGCGTAACGACAGCATGACGGGAGAGATAATCAAGGTCGATTGCGGGCAAGTTTTGTAGCTTTTCAACGCCGGGCGTTACTCGAAAAGTTTTTTGGGTAGCTCGCACCGAACCGTTATAAGCGGATCGACAACTTGGCAGATGCGCAAGTCTGCCGCAAGCGAAACCAATGTTACCGCGTCGTAGCGGCTTGTGCCGGGAATTTTTTCCATAACAAGCCGCACCGCTTTGAAAACGGCGTGTTGAATGGCTTCGTCGGCAGTTTTTGCGGAGTGTACGGCCATGTAACAATTGTCATTTTCGATAAGGGGTGTCGGCAGGGGAAAATTTTTTAACACATCCACCTTGACGGTAACCTCGGCGGGCATTTCCGCGCCTGTTCCGCCGGATTCGCCGTCGGCCATTACCGCGTGAATGTCGCCCATTGCAAGCAAGGCTCCTTTGACGTTTACTGGCAGGTAAACTGCCGCGCCTTGGACAATTTCCTTGCAGTCCATGTTGCCGCCATGTTCGTCCGGCGTGCCGTTGTTTACAGCTTCGCCGGCGGGGGCTACTCCGATAACGCCAATCATGGGGCGCACCGGCAGTTTAATTTTGTCGGAAAACTCCACAAAGCCCTGCCTTACGCGGACTACCCTGGCTTCCAGCGACTCGAAATCTTTTTGGCAGATGCCAAGCCCCTTGCCAGTCATAAGCACGGCGGATTCGCCGGTAAGATCGATTTTTTGAATTTCCACCCGCAGGGCATCCCCCGGCTCCGCACCTTCAATGGCAAGGGGGCCAGTTGCGGGGTTCACCGTGTTCCAGTTAAAACTGGCCAGCGCATTTTTGCAATTTTCGCTCGTTATCTGATTTGCAAAACAGTCCTTTGTTACAAACTTTACGACCGAGCCGCTAGGCACGGTAAGTTCCGGCGGGTTATCTTTGCTAAAAGCGTACACATTGTTCGATACGGTTTTCATTCGATTTCCTCCATATTGCAACTTTTTACAACATTCCATTGTCAATAATTCGCATTTGCGCTTCGTCCATTGTCGCCGGAATTCCCGCCCTGTGAAGCTCGTGCATGGACAAACGCAGCCAGTGCCCGAAGGTTCCCGGTTCAGTGCCGTCGGGGTTCATTGCGAGGGAACGGCCGCCGGGGAGCCGCGCCACCACGGGCATAAGCACATTTCTGCTTGCCCAATGATCCAGCGCGACAGGATCGATCGATGCGGCAATTTGGTTTACCTGCACGGCAAGAGCGTAAGAGCTGGCCGGCCCCGGCTCTGCCCCGACCCAAATCATATCCATTATGTTTAACACCGGCATTCTTGTTCCCGCCATAAGCGTTCCCATGCCGCCCAGCCCGACGCTGAAATGCGGCCGCCTTCGCGTGAGCCTGTCGGAAGGAACGCCCATGTAATTTTTAACCGCGCCTGTAACTTGAAAAAGGCTGTGCGATTTTAGCACCGGCATATTGATAACTTTTAGCTGTTCGCTGTTGTATGTCATTGTGCCAGCGTTCCAAATCCCCTGTTTGAAGCTGACATGGGTTCCAAATTCCGTAGTGAATTTTGGGTAGGAAATTTCCAGCCCGGTATTGCGCCTAACATTTTCCACGACAAACCCGTCCCTCATGTCGCCGTCGCTAAATTCCGAAACACGCACTCGGGTAAAATCATCCCATAACACGCCTGTTACGCGATACCCGCCGGCTTGGAAATAGCGAATAACGTCCATTGTGGACTGCTGCCGGCAGGCCGAGTTCGGGTTTGCCCAGTCCAGACTGCCGCCACGGCGATCGCTGCCAAATTGCGCCTGGCCGTTATCCGCCACGATTATTTCGCCGGTAAAGCCGTCGGGGTGATCGATTATCGATTGAATAACGGCGCGAATAAGATCGGTGTTTGTGCCGCCGCGTTCCGCCCATTGCGCGTTTATCTTGAGCAAAACCACATCGCCGGGGGCGATTAACCCGTCGGGCGATTCGGCGGTTTGGTGGAAGTAAAGCCCGTGGTATTGCATCGAATTTACCAGCCGTTCCATGCCGCCGTCTGTGCCGTCGGTGTTTTCAACAAAAATCATTGAAAAGTCAAGTGCCGGCGCAGGCGGAATGGGCAGGGCGTAACTGGAAATCCTAATCGTAAGCGCGGTGCTAAACCCGGAGATCAACAAAAGCAAAGCAAACGAGAAAACCAAAGCCAGCAGGACAATGCCGGCCTTTACCCTTTTTTTCATGTTAACCCCCGGTCTCCGTTACTCGAAAAAAAACATTGCAAGGTGCGGCGTGCCACACCGCACCCTGCAATAGCGTTACTCAGCGACCGCTATTCAGCGGCCTCTACTCTGCGGCCTCTTCGCGCACCAATTCTTCGACAGGTTGTTCATTTTCATCGTGGCTTTCCGATTCCAGCCTGTTGCGCTTGTCAAGAATATCCTGAATATCCTTGTCCAAGTCTTGACTGTCTTCGTCGAACAGCTTGATGTTTCTGTATTGCCTAACGCCAGTTCCCGCCGGTATAGGATGCCCAATGATGATGTTTTCTTTTAGGCCGCGCAGACTGTCCACGCCCCCCATGATTGCCGCATTGGTAAGCACCCTGGTAGTTTCCTGAAAACTTGCCGCCGAAAGAAAGGAATCGATGTTGAGCGATGCCTTTGTTATGCCTTGGAAAATCGGCTGGGCAACCGCCGGCTGGCCGCCGTTTTCCATAACGCGGCTGTTTTCTTCGTGGAAGCGGTATTTATCGACCGTTGAGCCGTAAATAAACTTTGTGTCGCCGACAAAGCGTATTTCCACTTTTCGCATCATCTGCCTTATGATAACGCCAATATGTTTGTCGTTTATGGAAACACCCTGCAACCGGTAAACCTCTTGGATTTCGTTCATGAGGTAGCTCTGCAATTTGCCTTCCCCCTGAATGTGCAACACATCGTGCGGGTTTACGGCCCCTGCGCAAAGAGCTTCGCCGGCTTCCACCGTGTCCCCGTGCCTTACCGTAAGGCGTTTGCTAATGGGAATCAAATGGGCAAACTCTTTGCCCCAGGCATCTTCCACGACAATTTTTCGCTTGCCCTTTGCAATCCCTTGGAAAGAAACAGTGCCGGAAACATGGGCAAGAACCGCCGGGTTTTTCGGCTTGCGGGCTTCAAACAATTCGTCTATACGCGGAAGGCCGGACGTTATGTCAATAGCCTTTGCCGTTTCGTCTACCGTCAAGGCAATTGTCTTGCCCGCTTTAATCCTTTCGCCGTCTTCGATTTTTAAGATCGCGCCAGAAGGCAAGTGATAAGAAGCAATCGAAAGGCCTTCTTCGCCTAAAATATTTATTTTAGGCTGTCTGCTTTCAAGCTGGAACTCCGTTATGCGCTTTTCTATGTTGCCAGTTTGCGGATCAATCTGCTCGCTAAGGGTCGAGCCGGAAATAATATCGTCGTATTGGACAGTCCCGTTCTCCTCGGCAATAATTGGGTTGTTAAAGGGATCGAAGGTGGCGATTGTTTCCTCTTTTTCGACAACGCTTCCTTTTTTGAACAAAAAGGTCGAGCCGTTTTTAATCTCGATTTTTTGATCCCGGCCAATAAGGTACAGGCAATCCCCTTCGGCTTCTGCCTTGACAAGAATGTATGAATCTTCCGGCGAAAGAATTTCCTTTCCGCCGCGCCTTATAATCGCCCCGCCAAGATCGATACGCTTGCCGTCTTGCACAAGAAGCTCGTCGCCGCTTTCCAGCTTGTACTTTGCCATGATTTTGTTCATGATAAAATACCCCTTGCTTCGGGTAAAAAGCCCGTTGCCGTTTTCCAGTTGAACTTGCTTGCCTGAAATCTCCCGAATATAAACGGGGTACTTAAACGAGATGCGATTTTCCTCGCTCAACTTTGTCGCAACACCGCCAATGTGGAAGGTACGCATTGTAAGCTGAGTTCCCGGCTGGCCGATTGATTGTGCGGCAATGGTTCCAACCGCCTCGCCAATTTCGACAGAGCGGTTCGTCGCCATGTTGCGGCCGTAGCACTTGCGACAAACACCGTGTTTGGCTTCGCAAGTTAGAACCGTTCTAAGACGCACCGATTCCACACCCGCCTTGTCAATAGCAAAGGCTTTTTCGTGGCTAATCTCTTCGTTTACGTCGGCAAGCAAGTCGCCGGTAATCGGATGCCAGACCCTTTCAAGCGTAAAACGCCCGACAATGCGGCTCCTCAAGGTTTCGATAATCTCTTCGCCGTCTTTCACAGCCGCATAAGATATTCCGTTGATAGTGCCGCAATCATTTTCGTTGACAACGACATCTTGGGCAATGTCAACAAGCCGCCGGGTAAGGTAACCCGCCTGGGATGTTTTCAGAGCCGTATCCGCAAGACCCTTGCGCGCGCCGTTAGTCGAAATAAAAAACTCGATAACGGACAGCCCTTCCTTAAAGTTGGAGCGGATTGGCAATTCGATAATATCGCCGGAGGGCTTTGACATGAGGCCGCGCATACCGGCAAGCTGGCGAATCTGGTTGCGACTGCCGCGAGCGCCGGAGTTTTGCATCATGTAAATCGAGTTAAAACCGTTTTTGTCGGCCTCCAAGGTTTTCATTGTAATGTTGGTCAAATCTTCGTTGGTTTTTGTCCAAACTTCGACAATGCGGTTGTAGCGTTCTTCCCCGGTAATTACCCCTGTTCGGTATTCCGACAAAACTTTTTCGACTTCCTTGTTGGCCTTTTCGATCAATTCCGGTTTTTCCTTCGGCACGACAATGTCGTCCATGCCGATAGTCGCCCCGAAAAGTGTCGCATAACGGTAGCCCGTAACCTTTACCGCATCCAGCATTTCGACCGTAAGCCACGAACCCTTTTCGTTGAACACATATTCGATAAGGGTTTTAAGCTCCTTTTCCTTTAGCTCGTAGTTGATGAAAGGAATCTCCGCCGACAGCGCGTCATTGAACATAATGCGCCCGGCAGAAGTTATAATGGTTCCGTCGTTTGCCGGCTTTTCTTCCCCGCGCGGCTTTTCCCAAATGGGAGCCTTTAGTTGATCTACGCGTATGCGTATGGCCGCTTCCATATCCAGAGCCTTGCATTCAACCGCCATCATAACTTCGGCAGTAGATGAATACAGTGGGACAACCGCTTTTTTCTCCTGCGTGTTCGGCACTGTGCGGTATTTTAACGGCCGTTTGGCATTCGGGTTAATTCTTGTAAGAAAGTTAATGCCAAGCACCATGTCTTGCGAGGGGAAAACGATTGTTTCGCCGTTGGCCGGGTTAAGAAGATTACGCGCACTAAGCATCAAGTTCCAGCACTCCATTTGCGCCGCCTGTGTCAACGGAACGTGGACAGCCATTTGGTCGCCGTCAAAGTCCGCGTTAAAAGCGCGGCAAACAAGCGGGTGCAGTTTTATCGCCTTGCCTTCGACTAGCACCGGTTCAAAAGCCTGAATGCCAAGCCGGTGCAAAGTCGGGGCGCGGTTAAGCAAGACCGGGTGTTCCTTTACAACCCCGTCCAAAATTTGAAAGACTTCCTGCGATTCCGATTCGACCAGCATCTTGGCCTTCTTAATATTGTAAACCACATCTTTATCGACAAGTTTTTTCATAATGAAGGGCTTGAAAAGTTCAAGCGCCATTTTTGTCGGCAGGCCGCATTGCCAGATTTTCAGCTCTGGCCCCACCGTTATAACCGAGCGGCCGGAATAATCGACCCTTTTCCCAAGAAGATTCTGCCTAAAACGCCCCTGTTTGCCCTTTAGCATATCGCTAATCGATTTAAGCGGGCGGTTCGACGATCCTTTTACCACTTTCTTTTTCTTGGAGTTGTCAAAAAGCGCATCAACCGCTTCTTGCAACATTCGCTTTTCGTTTCGTATAATGATTTCCGGGGCGCTAAGAAGCTGAAGCCTTTTGAGCCTGTTGTTGCGGTTAATTACCCGGCGGTACAAATCGTTAAGATCGCTCGTTGCAAAACGGCCGCCGTCCAATTGCACCATTGGGCGCAGTTCGGGCGGAATAACGGGAACCACGGTTAGAATCATCCATTGGGGCTTGTTGCCGGAGCTTCGCAGATTTTCTACGATTTCGATACGTTTAAGAAGCCGCTTGTCGCTCTTGGGGCCTTTTTCGATCATCTTTGCACGTAACTCTGCCGCCATTTGATCAAGGTTCAGGTTTTCTAACAAAGTGCTAACAGCCTCTGCGCCCATGCCGGCGGTAAAACTGCCGTAACGTTCATGCGCCTCGTAATACTCTTCTTCGGTAAGAAGCTGTCCCTTTCTTAAATCGGTGTCGCCGGAATCAATCACGATATATTTTTCGTAGTACAATACGGAGCGAAGGGCGGAAGTCGTTATGTCCAAAAGAAGCCCCATGCGGCTGGGAACCGACCGGTAGTACCATATATGGGAAACAGGCGCGGCCAACTCGATATGCCCCATACGCTCGCGGCGGACTTTGAAGTGGGTAACTTCCACGCCGCAACGGTCGCAAATTACGCCTTTGTAACGAATCGATTTAAACTTGCCGCAGTAACACTCCCACTCTTTTGTGGTTCCGAAAATCCTTTCGCAAAAAAGCCCGTCTTTTTCCGGCCTAAGCGTTCTGTAGTTTATGGTTTCCGGCTTTTTTACCTCGCCATAAGACCACTCTTTAATAACCTCCGGTGAAGCAAGTTTAATCATAATCGCGTCAAAATCTTGAATATCCCGCATCTTTAACCTCTGTAATCTGCGAATTTACGCCGCTAAATGCCGCGCCATTGTTTCCGATTTGTTCTATAGACTTGTCCGGGAAACGCCAGTTTGGTTTTTACCCCAAAGCCGCGTTCCCGGCCAAGCCCCTTACTTGGAGAAAGACTTATCTGCCGATTTGTCTTTCGACTTGTCTTTTTCTTTTTGAGCCGCCTCGTCATCTTTTTCCGTAAGCGGAATCTTGTTGCCCTTGATGTCCAAAATCGTTAAATCCAAGGCAAGCCCCCTAAGCTCCTGCACCAAAACGCTGAAGGATTCCGGTATGCCCGCCGTCGTGGAAGCCTCGCCCTTGACAATGGCTTCGTAAATCTTGGAACGCCCCGTCATGTCGTCCGACTTTATCGTCAAAAGCTCCTGCAAAGTGTTGGCCGCGCCGTAAGCCTCCAACGCCCAGACCTCCATTTCGCCCAAACGCTGGCCGCCAAACTGCGCCTTGCCGCCCAAAGGCTGTTGGGTAACAAGAGAGTAGGGGCCGGTTGAACGCGCGTGCATCTTGTCGTCCACCAAGTGATGCAGTTTAAGGAAGTAGATGACCCCGCAGAAAACCGGGTTTACAAACGGCTCGCCCGTTTTGCCGTCCCTAAGAATGGCCTTGCTCGTTAAGGGCAGCCCGGCCTCTTTCAGCTTTTCTTCGATTTGTTCCATAGAAGGGGACTGGAAAACCGGGGCGGAGTACCACTCGTTCAAGGTTGAGCCAGCCCAGCCAAGCTCCGTTTCCAAAAGCTGGCCAATGTTCATGCGCGAAGGCACGCCCAGCGGCGTAAGGCACAAATCCAAGGGAGTGCCGTCTTCCATGTAGGGCATATCTTCTTCCGGCAGGATTTTTGCGACAACGCCCTTGTTGCCGTGTCGCCCGGCCATTTTATCGCCTTCGCGCAACTTGCGCTTTGTGGCGATGAGCACCTTGACCACCTCGTCCACGCCGGGGTTCAGGCTGTCGTGTTCGGCGCGTTTGAGCCGCTGAATGTCGATAACCGTCCCTTCGATACCGTGCGGCACTTTTAGGGAAGAGTCGCGCACTTCCTTGGCCTTTTCGCCGAAAATCGAGTTCAAAAGTTTGAACTCCGGGGTTGTCTCCGTTTCGCTTTTCGGGGTAACCTTGCCCACAAGAATATCGCCGGAACGCGCCTTTGCGCCTACGCGAATAATCCCTTCCAGATCGAGGTTGTCGAGGCTTTTTTCGTTGATGTTGGGAATGTCGCGGGTGATTTTTTCCGGCCCCAGTTTTGTTTCCCGGACTTCCATTATAAACTCTTTGATGTGAATCGAAGTGAACATATCCTCTTTTACCACACGCTGGGAAATAAGAATGGAATCCTCGAAATTGTAGCCGTTCCAGGGCATAAACCCGACAAGAATGTTGCGGCCCAGGGCAAGCTCGCCGTTTTGCGTGGCGGGGCCGTCGCCGATCACCTGACCTGCGGTAACCCTTTCGCCTTCTTTTACGATTGGCCGCTGGTTGTAACAGGTGTCTTGGTTCGTCCGGTGAAACTTTGCCAGCTTGTAAACATCGTTCCCGTCTTGGTCGATTTGGGTTTGGGAAGAAGCCCTTGCCCCGTCCGACTCGTCCGGTTTGACGACTATTTCCAGAGACGAAACCCTTACAACCACCCCGTCGCGGGCGGCCTTTACAAGAACCCCGGAATCGTAGGCGCACTTGCCTTCCATGCCCGTCCCGACACGCGGGGCTTCCGGGAAGACCAAGGGCACGGCCTGACGCTGCATATTGGAACCCATGAGCGCACGGTTGGCATCGTCGTGCTCAAGGAAGGGAATGAGCGATGCCGACACGGAAATGATCTGTTTGGGGGAAACGTCCATGTATTGGATTTCCTCCGGGGAGCGCGTCGTGTAGTCGCCCTGCCGGCGGCATGAAATATGCTTTTCGGCAAAGGTTCCGCCCGTGTCCAGTTTTGCCGAAGCCTGCGCGATATAATAGCGGTCTTCGTCCATTGCGGAAAGGTATTCAACCTGTTCCGTAACGGTGCATTCGTAAATGGGCTTCCTCTTGTCGTCTTCGCCAATTTTTACCCGGTTTACCTTGCGGTAGGGGGTTTCCAAAAAGCCGTATTCGTTGACCCTTGTGTAGTTCGCCATAGAGACAATCAAGCCGATGTTCGGCCCTTCCGGGGTTTCTATGGGGCACATCCGCCCGTAGTGGGTGTAGTGCACATCGCGCACATCGAAGCCCGCCCTTTCGCGGGAAAGACCGCCGGGGCCAAGCGCATTAAGGCGGCGCTTGTGGGTAAGCTCCGCAAGCGGATTTACCTGATCCATGAACTGGGAAAGCTGGCTCGATCCGAAGAATTCCTTGATTGCCGCTACAATGGGCTTTATGGAAATCAATTCCTGCGGCTTGATCGTGTCGGTTTCTTTTAGGCTCATGCGCTCTTTCGCGATGCGCTCCATCCGGGAAAAGGCCGTTTTCATGCTGTTGGTGATAAGCTCGCCAACGGAACGCACGCGCCTGTTTCCAAGGTGGTCAATATCGTCAATGTGTTCGTCGCCAGCATGAACACGAATCAGGTGCTTCATCGTGGCGATGATGTCTTTTTTTTCAAGAGTGAGTTCTTCCAGCAAGGGATTGTGGTCGAACTTTTTGTTGAGCTTGTAGCGGCCGACCGTTCCAAGATCGTAGCGTCTGTTTGTAAAAAACATTCCGAGCAAATCTTTTTCCGCCTGCTCCACGGTCATGGACTCGCCGGGCATTAACACGGAGTAAACGTTCATAAGGGCTTCTTCTTTGGAAGGCTCGTCATTTTCGGAGTCTTCTTTGACGAACTTTATTTCCTCACGCTCGAAGCAGTTAAGCAAAATGTTGGAGTTAAGGGCAAGGTTTTTCGATTTGTCATCGTCCGGCTTTTCCCGCTCGATAAACTTGATCACCTTGATCGAGCTTATGCCGGCGGCCAAAAGCTCGTCAACATGGTGGGGGTGCATTTTTTCGCCGGCGCGGTAGATTTTCTTCATGCCGCCGCGCCCGTTGTTTGCCGGCGGCGCATCCCCGCCCGACCAGTCATCCGATCGGTAGGCCGCTTCGTTGTTTATCCAAACGGCCTCTGACAGAACCTTGCCGGAGATTTCCTCCCTTGTTTTCTGGTCGTCTTCTATCGCAAAACTTTCAGTATTATAGAAGGCATTGATTATTTCTTCCCTGCTGGAAAAGCCCAAGGCTCTAAGGAAAATGCTCCCTAGAATGCGCTTTTTGCGGTCTACCTTGGCGTAGATCAAATCGCGCTTCTGGTCGATTTCAAACTCCAGCCAACTGCCCCTGTAGGGGATAATCCGGGCGGCAAAAATCCCCTTGTCGTGGTTAAAGATAACGCCGGGAGAGCGGTGTATTTGGGATACAACCACGCGCTCGGCTCCGTTAATGATAAAAGTGCCCCGCTCGCTCATTAAGGGAATGTCGCCCATGTAAATATTTTTCTGCCGGATTTCCCCCGTTTGGTTAAAAACAAGGTTGATACGCGCTTTAAGGGGAACGGCGTAGGAAAGCCCTTTTTGCTTGCATTCCAGTTCCGTTAATTTTACATTGTCTTCGTCGAAGGTGTAGTATTCGTATTCTAGAACCATGTCGCCGTTTGGGCTTTCTATTGGGAAAGTTGATTGAAAAACATCTTCAAGCCCTTGGAGTTCCGGCCTTTCTCTATGGCGGACTTTGCCAAGTTGTAAAAATCGTTCGTATGAACGAAGCTGAATGTCTATAAGGTTTGGCAAATCCATTACATCCTGAATATCTTTCCCGATATATTTGCGTTTTTCGGCTGTTTTCACTTTCCGCTCCCCTTCTTGGTCTTTGAATTTGATTGGCGGCATAACCGCCAGAGCCTGCCCCAAAACTAAATTAGCTTTGAAACAGAGAGGCTAAGGAAGCCGCTCCAATTGGAACAGCCCCTGCCACATAATAACGCGGGGCAACAAAACAATAAACTTTGTTGCCACGCGCTATGGGAAAACTTTTTTTTTCATTCCGCAAGAAAAATTCCTTGCGGAAGATACGCCCTTACTGAACCTCAACTGTCCCGCCTGCAGCGGTAACAGAATCTTTGATTTTAGCGGCTTCTTCTTTGGAAACGCCTTCTTTAAGCGGTTTCGGCGCGCCTTCCACCAAGTCCTTCGCTTCCTTAAGCCCCAAGCCTGTTACAGCGCGAACTTCCTTAATAACCGCAATCTTCTTGGATTCGTCAAAGGCTTTAAGAAGGACAGTAAACTCCGTCTGCTCTTCCGCCGGGGCCGCGGCTGCGGCGGCGGGACCGGCGGCGGCTACCGCTACCGGTGCGGCGGCGGATACGCCGAACTTCTCTTCCATCATTTTTACCAATTCCGAAACCTCAAGAACAGTCATGCTCGCGATAGCTTCTAAAATCTCTTCTTTTGTTGTGGCTGCCATATTATCTTCTCCTAGTCATGTGTTGCGTGCCTCATACGAAACCCGCTCGGCCTTTGTTTCAAAAGGCCATCTACCGGACAGGACAGCAGCAAGCGAACCGGCTTGCAAACAACCCTTGTTTGCGCCCCCTGTTCGCCTAAGCCTGACCGGTATATTTCACTCGTCGTTAAACGATTAAAACGCTTAATGAACCGATGATTAACTCGAAGCTAAACATCGGTTCCCTAACTATTCGCCGCCGGACTGTTTGTCGGCAACAGCCTTTACCGTCCGTACCAAGCGAGCCGGGATGTCGTTCATGGCGGCGGCAAGGTTCCTTGCGGGGCCGTTCATTACCGACATAAGCATAGAGATAAGCTCCAGCCGTCCGGGCAATTTGGAAAAGGCTTCCGTTTCGGCCGCGCCGTACACGGAATCCCCGACAAGCGCCCCCTTGACTTTTAACACAGGGGCTTCTTTTGCAAAGTCGAAAAGGATTTTTGCAACTTCGTTTGAATCCTTGGGGGCTATCGCGATTGCGGTAGGCCCGACCAGATACCCGGAAACATCCGGCGCAGACAACTGCTCGAAGGCAATTTTCGCAAAGTTGTTTTTTACAACCTTGTACCGCACTTCCTTTGCCCGCAAAAGCTTCCTTAAATTGGTTATCTGCTCGACAGTAAGGCCGCGATAGTCGGTAAAAATGTAGTCGTTCCCGGTGCCAAAACTTTCTTTTAGCTCGCCAATGGCCTTGACTTTGCTCTCTTGTATTTTTTTAGCTATGATCGCCATGTTTTCTCCTTATTACTGCCCGTCTTTAATGTTTACCCAAACGCCGGGCCCCATTGTGCTTGCCACCGAAACCGTGCGGATATATTCGCCCTTTAGGTCTACCGGGCGTTTCCGTTTTACCTCGGCAATTACCGCCATGACATTTTCCGCGACCTTTTCCGGCTCCATAGAAACCTTGCCAACCGCAAGGTGCATAACGCCAGTTTTGTCGGCGCGGAATTCCACGCGGCCTTTTTTAAGCTCTGCAAGAGTGCCCTTAATATCGAAGGAAACCGTCCCGGTTTTCGGGTTCGGCATAAGCCCCTTTCTACCAAGCACCATGCCGAGCTTGCCCACGTCCTTCATCATGTCCGGGGTTGCCACGGCCACGTCGAAATCCGTCCAGCCGCCCTTTACCTTGTCGATAAGATCGTCCGCACCGACAAAGGTTGCGCCGGCATCCTGGGCTTCCTTTTCTTTTTCTGGCTTGCAGAAAACAAGGATTTTTTTCTCGCCCCGGAACTGGTGGGGCAAAACCACGGTGTCGCGCACCGAGTGGCTCTTCTTTAGGTTGAGTTTTACCGAAACTTCGACCGTTTCGTCAAACTTTGCAAAGGCGATTGTTTTGACAAAGGCCAAGGCTTCGGAAAGCTCGTAGAAGGTTTCCGGGTTGTATTTTTTTTTGCTGTCCCTGTATTTTTTGCCGCGTTTCATCGTTCCACCTCCACGCCCATAGACCGGGCAGTGCCTGCAATGATTTTCATGGCGGCATCAATGTCGTTGGCGGAAACGTCCGGCATTTTTAGCTTGGCGATTTCTTCCAGTTTTGCCTTTGGAAGCTTGCCAACCTTTACCTTGTGGGGTTCTGCCGAACCTTTTTCTATGCCGGCCGCTTTTTGGATCAAAACAGCGGCGGGCGGCGTTTTTAGGATAAACGTGAAAGATTTATCCGCATAGACGGTAACGACCACCGGGATAATAAGCCCCGGCTCCATGTTTTTGGTGCGGTCGTTAAACTGCTGGACAAACTGCGGCGCGCTTACCCCGTGGGGGCCAAGAGCAGGCCCGACGGGAGGGGCTGGTGTTGCCTTTCCCGCAGGGCATTGCAGTTTGACGTTTGCCATAATTTTTTTCTTTGCCATTAGACTCTCCTTGTGGTGTTCCGGCGGCAACCGGCTTGCGAGGCGGGGCTTCCCCTAGCCTCTCCCACTGTTTTTATAACTTTGAACTTTTCCAAGGCCAGCTTCCCGGCCTTGGGAAAAATTCATTTGCTCGCTTCTTTTTTGCCCGTATCTCTTTCGACCTGCAACAAGTCTACTTCTACAGGCGTTTTCCTGTTGAAAATCAAGACCATCACCTTTAGCTTGTTTTTCTCGATATTGACCTCTTCGATTTCCCCCGAAAAAGATTCAAAGGGGCCGTCGATAATTTTAACCATTTCGCCCACGGCGAATGACTGGCGCGACCGGGTAGGCCGTTCGCCCTTTATTTCGCCCGCCTTCTGCAAAATTTCACGGGCTTCGTGGCTCGGCAAGGACTGCGGCTTGCCTGTGGCCGTCGCGCCCACAAAGCCGGCAACACCCTGTATCCGTTTTATTTTGGAAAAGGTTAGCTTCCAAGTGCCGGCGGCGGAGTCCGGCAGGTTCATTTCTATTAGAATGTAGCCGGGCAGCATCTTTTTATTTTGAGTCTTTTTTTTGCCGTCCTTAACTTCAACCTCGGAAGTTTCGGGGATTTTTATATCGCGGACAACATCCTTATCCAGCTCGCCTTTGTCGATCAGCATACGGATAGATTTTTCGATTTTTTTCTCGTATCCTGAATATGTATGCAGGACATACCAACCAATAGCCATTTTTTAATTTACTCTCTCTTAAAACAGCGCCGCTTAAAACAGCGCCCGTATGCCCATAAGCAAGACAACATCTACCAGCCACAAAGCCATAGCTATTATAGCGACAGAGATTAGAACAACCTTGACCGAACTTACAACGTCTTCCCTTGTTGGCCAGATTACTTTTTTTAGCTCCGCATGGGACTCTTTTACAAACTGAACTATTTTTCTCATGTTTTCCCTATAAGGTTACGCTGTTTCCACAGCGAATTTTTTCTCGCCATAAATGCCTTCACAATGCTGCTTTCAGGCGCGGCAGGCTTCGAACCCGCGACCTACGGTTTTGGAGACCGTCGCTCTACCAACTGAGCTACACGCCTAATAAAAGGACTCAATACCGGGCAAGGCGCGCCGGGTAAGGCGCACCGCATTGCCCGACCCACACGCCGCCCGGCTACTTAACCTTGCACTCTTTGTGAGGCGTATGCTTGCGGTCGTGCGGACAGTATTTCTTGAACTCCAGCTTTTCCTGAATGTTCCGCCTGTTTTTCGACGTGGTATAATTGCGCCGCTTGCACTCACCGCACTGCAAGGCGATTAGCTCCACCACATTTTTCTTGCTTTTTGCCATAAAAAACCTCTTCCAAAGGGGCAAAGCCCTGAATGTTACCCTGCGCTGTACGGAAACCAAGCGTTCCCATACCCCGCCAGCAGCCCTCGAGCGGAATCGAACCGCTGACCGCATCCTTACCATGGATGTGCTCTACCGACTGAGCTACAAGGGCGTTTTACCCGACAAAATCACCCACGGGACAGCCCGCAAAAGCCGGGTTCCACCGGCTTTCCACCGGAAACCGCAGGTTCCCGATGGCTCTCCCCGATTTTGTCAAGATATTGTAAGAAAGTCTAGCAAATCCCTCATTTTGTGTCAAGTAGAATTCAACAAATTTTTCAAAAATAATTTTTTTTTCTGAAAAATCCGCAAATTCGGCCAAGTGGCTCCCAAGGGCTTCCACAGATGCCCGGCCTCTGCTATAATTTCCACATGAAGCCGCCGCTTTCCGCGCCCCAAACATGGGTAGGAAGCGGCGATTAAACCTTATTGGTGATTTAATCGCCGCTTCCCAAGGAGAAAACAATGGCAACTTTGTATATTATCGGCACTCCCATAGGAAACTTGGGGGATATTAGCTTTCGGGCTGTCGAAATCTTGAAAAAAGCCGATTTGCTGGCCTGCGAGGACACCCGCCGCACGCTAAAGCTGCTTAATCATTTGGGCATCCGGGTAAAAATGCTTTCCTGCCGCGCCCAAAACGAAAAAGCGGCGGCGCAAAAGGTTATCGCCGCCCTAAACGAGGGCTTGACGGTGGCCTACGCCAGCGATGCCGGCACGCCCGCCCTTAGTGATCCGGGGGCCGCGCTTGCCGGCCTTGCGGCGGCGGCCGGGCACGACGTTATCCCCATTCCTGGCCCTTCGGCCTTTGCCGCCCTTTTAAGCGTTTGCGGCGGCATGGACAAAACCATTATATTTGAAGGTTTTTTGTCGCCCAAGGCCGGCAGGCGGAAAAAACGCCTGCAAGAACTTATGGCGCAGGATGCGGGCATCGTTCTTTATGAATCGCCCTTCCGGGTGCTAAAGTTGCTGGCGGATATTGCCGAAATTGACGGTAACCGCTACCTTTGCGTAGGCCGGGAGATGACAAAATTGCACGAAGAGTATGTCCGGGGGGAAGCGTCGGGGGTTTTGGCCGCCTTGAGCGAAAAAAAAGAACAAATCGGCGAATTTTCGGTGTTCATATCTGGAAAAATGTTGAAATAGCTAATAATATATAGGATATAGTTGTCGATAATTATATAAGCAGTGGGGAAGTCCAGTTGTCAACTGGAACAGACAAGGTATTAGGAGGCAGCCAAGCGGGTCAAGTATCCGCAGGGTTGCAGGTTAACGCCAAACCGCTGCCTTTACCCGATTGCGGGTTTCGGGCGCAAGCAGGCACCGGCAGTCGTTAGTAAGCATACGTTGGGGGGTTAATTGGCAGTTGCCAAGATATAACAGGTAGGATGTGAAATATGACAATCAGCAAGATAGACCAACTGGAACCTATTCAACCCGGAAAAAAGGCCGAGCGAAATAACCCTGTTACAGGGATTTATACAGCGGACTCTATCAACCTTTCTTCTGAAGCCTTGCAAAGAGCAGAGGCGCACCAGATAATAGAGCTTGTAAAGGCTGTCCCGGAAATGAGCGAAATTCGGATTGCAGAGCTTAGGCAAAAGATAAATGATCCGGCGTATATTAACGAAGGTGTCATTAATATTACTGCGGAAAGAATACTGAGTGCTTTTAACGGCGCGTAACTGGAGCTTGCCCAAAAGTGGCTTTTAGACGAAATGGCGAAAACCTCTAAGAACCCTTGTTTGGGTTTTAGAGGTTATTACTTTTGTTGAATTTGCACAAAATTGAAAGGTTGCCCCGTAATCAGCGTTTGCGGAAAATCGAAAAAGTCTTTAGCGAGGCTGAAAACAGGCTGGCAGGGCAAAATTGTGGCAATGAATGTGTCTCTACAAATGTTTTTTCCGGACTTGAGCTTGCTTTTTTTTCCGACCTTGCCGGGCTTTTGCAAAAAGACACGTTTTTTCAAGGCGCCGTTGCAAGCGCCTTAAAAGACGCGGCCTTGGTTTTAAGCCGCCCCGCAGAAAATGCCCTGTCGCTTGCCCGGGCTTTCAATACAATTCGCCACATTATCATTACGGAAACAGGCCGAAGTGTTGCCGACTGGGATTTTATCGGGCAAAACGGCGTTTTGGACGCTTCGCGCCGGAGCAGTTTCCCCGGCATGAACGTCTATCTGGAGGATATTCGCTCGCCGTTCAATGTCGGGGCAATGTTCCGCACGGCGGAATCTTTTGGGGCGCACAATGTGTTCGTTTCGCCCTTGTGCGCCGACCCAATGCACCCCCGCTCAAGGCGCAGTGCGATGGGCTGTGTGGAGGTATTGCCTTGGAAAAGGCTGAATCTTCTGGATGCAGGCCGGGAAGGCAGCCATGAATGCGGCCTTTTGCCGATTTTCGCGCTGGAAACTGGCGGTGTGCCTTTGGAGGACTTCCCCTTCCCCCGGCAGGGTATTTTGGTGGTTGGCTCGGAAGAGCTGGGGGTGAATCCCAAGACTCTGGCCGCAGCGGACGCTTCTCTTGGCAGGGTTAGCGTTCCCTCTTGCGGGGCTAAGGGGTCGCTTAATGTGTCGGTTGTTTTTGGCCTTGCAATGTATTTTTGGGCGAAAAAGTGCGGAATGTAGGTAAACACTGAAACCTTCACCGGGTCTAGAGCTACACAAGGCTTTGAAAATTTGATATAGTTTTACTTAAAAGGAGGGAGCGTCAAAAACAGGTTCAATCGAGCCATTCAAAAAAGCTTCTGCCGAAAAAACAGCAAAGGGCAACCTCCAAAAACCCCATCTGGGTTTTTGGAGGTTGCCAAAATTCCGTGTGTTTCAACTTGTCAGGCCGGGAAATCATGTTTGGGCTAAATCCCAAGCGGCGGGTTTCCAAACAAATTCAATGAGGGGCGAGATTTAAGTCGTTGAGGGGAAAAAATGGCGTTGCAGGATGAAAACCTTGAAAAAAAATATCAAGAGCAGGTAAGGGAACTGCAACGCGAAAACCGTATACTAAAGCGCGAGGTTTCGCATTTAAAGCAGTCGCTTGCTCTTGAAAAAAGCGCTTACACAACGGTTCTCAACGAGCACAGGGCGACGACCTTCCTGCAACGCGAGCGGGAGCGGTATTTAATGCTCCTTCTTGCAAATTCGCCCAGCATCATTCTGTTTGTAAATCAGGTGGGAAGGATCGAATTTTGCACGGACTATTTTGTCAGTGTCGCAAAATTTGCCAAAATAACGGATGTTTTGGGGCAGCCTTTGGCCGACATTCTTTCGCCTTTTATGGAGGCCGACTCCCACGAAATGCTTTTAGAGCAGGCTAGGAAGGCCTTTTTAACCAACGTGCCTCTTTCGCTGGATTTAAGTTTTTACTTTAGCGGGGACAGTTTGGATTTTGCCGGGTTAATTGTCCCCATGAATGACGAGGAGCAAAAAAGCAGTGGCATAATGCTTCTGTTCCACGATGTAACCAGCTTAAAACGCTCGCAGGAAGAGGCTTGGGCGGCAAACACCGCAAAAAGCACTTTTCTTTCCAATATGAGCCACGAAATAAGGACTCCCATGAATGCCATTATTGGCATGACTGCCGTGGGAAAGCTGGAAAAGACTCTTAGCGGTAAAGAAACGGCCTTGGAAAAAATCGAAAAGGCGGCGAATTTTTTGCTGGGGATTATCAACGACATTTTGGATATTTCCAAAATCGAGTCGGGCAAAATGGAGCTTTCGCTTATCGACTTCGATCTAGAAGACATGATCGACAAGGTTTCAAGTGTTTCCGCTATCCACATTCATAACAAAAAACAGTTGTTTTTCGTCAATATTGATCCCGAAATCCCCCGGCGCTTGCACGGGGACGATCAGCGTCTGATGCAGGTGATAACGAATCTTTTATCAAACGCGACAAAGTTTACTCACGAAGAAGGCGAAATTGTATTGTCGGCAAAGCTGTTGGAACCGCAAGGCGAAGATAACAAATGCACTCTTCAGTTTTCCGTAAAGGATTCCGGGATTGGCATGACTCAAGAGGAACAGCTAAAATTGTTTACCGCGTTTCAACAGGCGGAATCGGACATTTCCCGCAAGTTTGGCGGGAGCGGGCTTGGGCTTGTCATCTCAAAGAGTCTGCTCAAAATGATGGGCGGCCAAATTTGGGTTAAAAGCGAAAAAGGGAACGGCTCGGAGTTTATTTTTGTCGTGCCTCTTTCTGTTGCCGCAGACAGTGTGGCAGACAATGTCGCGGCGAGTCCAACGGAAGAATCTTTTACAGATGCCAGCCGGCAGGAAGACGATGGGGGGTTTTCGGGGCAAACTGTGCTTGTTGTGGACGACATCGAAATAAACTTGGAAATAGCGGTGGCGCTTTTGGAAAGTGTAAACTTAAAAACGATTACGGCGTTAAGCGGCAAGCAGGCGGTAGATTTGTTTGTCGAAAACGCCGACTCTTGCGATTTTATTCTTATGGATGTGCAAATGCCGGAAATCGACGGGCTGCAAACCACGAAGATGATTCGCGATCTGGGTTTTGCCAAGGCCGCCTCCGTGCCGATTATTGCCATGACTGCAAATGTGTTCAAAGACGACATAGACAAATGCTTCGCCGCCGGTATGAACGGCCACTTAGCCAAACCTATAGACATGGAAAAAGTTGTCCAAATGCTTTTAAGTTTTCTGTAAAACAACACCCCCCAGCCCCGCCCCTGGCAAACGTATGAATGCTCGAGCCTCTGAATTTACTCCCAATTTAACTCACACAAAGGCACAAAGACACGAAGGCACAAAGGTTAGGATTGAGCTACGGTAAGCCCGCGCCTTCCTTTTGTATCATTATCGAACATAAGAGCGGAAGGAAGAAGTAGGAATGAAACAGAACTTTCTAATCAGTGCTTTGTGCCTTTGCGCCTTTGTGCCTCCGTGTGATAAAAATGGGAGTAAATTCCGAAGCTCGAGCATTCATGCGTTTATCGTGCCGGGGGCTTTTATTTTGCGTTTTTGCTTATAAAAGCCCTGTATTTGTCTGGGTCGCTTTTGAAGGCCAGAATGGGGACATTTTCGGCCTTTGCCCGTCTAAGAGCTTCGTTGGCTTCTATCATCATGCGCTCGGCAGTAACCAGCCTTTCCCGGCGGGAAGTAATGCCAATGTGCAAGTCGCCGGCAGACAATGCGTGGGAATACCGCTCTGACACCTGCTTGTGGAACTGCTCCGCCATAGCCACACCTTTTTCCAAACTAACCGAAGGCGTAATTGCAAAAATACCCCGGTCGCCTTTTTCAAAAAGCACATCCCGACCGCCAAAAAAAACAGCGGCATCGCTGGCAAACATCTTTAAAAAACCGTCGTCGGAAATACTCTTGAACTCCATTGCCACAAGAATTAAATCCAACTCGGAAGACGAACAGCGATGAAGCTCGGCCTCAAGCTTGTCGCTTGCGTGCTCCTCCCAGCCAATATTTGCCCTGGGCGAATAAAGCCCTTTTGAGTCGGCCTTTTTGTACGGCTCCGGACCTTCCGGCGGATCGGCTGCAAGCTCTTCTTCCTTGATCTCTTCTTTAACCTCTTCCCGCTCCACCTCCGGATAAAGCCGGGAAGCGGCAACCCCCGCCCCCGCAGCAGCCCCGGCGCCAGCAGGAGCGCGCCTTCTTTCTGCAAAACTTCTTTTATGAGAATGAGAGTCGGGAAAAAGAGACGCTCTGTTGTCGGCCGCCTGCTTAACAAGCAGAAATTCCATAAGCAAGGTAAAAAAAGCCAAGGCAAGCCCGCTCATAATGATAATCAAAGTTTGCCCAAGAATACTGCTAATATGCGCGTAATCCAGAGCAGCCGCCACGCCCTGCATATTCACATTGCCCAAACCGGGAAGCGGCCTGAACATCGCTTGAAAATTATCGAACCTTCTTATAAATTGCGGGGCGTTATTCGCCCACCGAACAGAACGATACTGCTGACGCTCAAAAGCGAAATGCCCTTCCGGCGCCGAAATAATAATCGCTTCTATCGTGCTGGAAGAGATAAGAAGGTCATTCATCGTTTGGACAAAAGACGCTTCCGTAAGACCCTGCGCCCCGGCAAAGGATGCGACATCGGCAATATGAGTAAATTCGCGCTCGGCAATGTCCCGGCGCTGGTCTATGCTTATAAAAATACGAACTGCCGCCGAAACAATGGCGATACAATAAACAACAATGCAAACCGAGGCAATAATTGCTCCAACAGGCGATGATTTGCCCATGATACGGTTCTTTTGCACTTTCATACGATATACAGCCTCAATATAAATTCCTTGTGCCGGCGTTCTGCCTAAGCGCAGTTCCCAACGCTGCGACGGACTTGTTGGTTATGATGATTATCGGCTAAGATTTATACAAACAGTAGGAGAAAAAATGCAAGTTAGAGAATATTCGCTTGCAGAAGGCTGGTATCCCAAAGACCCAAACAAGGTTGCCGGCTTTCTGTCGGGCTTTTCAAAACAAGAAGGGCAGGCGCGGGCGGCAATCGCGCCCCATGCCGGCTGGGCTTACTCCGGGCGGCTGGCGGCGCTTGCCCTTTGCAATCTGGAGCGCGATGCAGAAACGCTGGCTGTTCTGGGCGGGCACTTGCCGGGGGAAAGCCCCGCGCTTTTTGCAATGGAAGATGCCCTGCGCACGCCTTTTGGCGCAATGCCGGTTGACAAAGAACTAAGAAGTGCTATAATGGAAGTATTAGCGGAGGGTTCCTACGGGGAAGACCGCTTTAGGGACAACACAATCGAAGTTTTGCTGCCAATGCTTCACTTTTTCTTTCCAAATGCCAAGGTTCTTTGGCTGAGATTGGGTGCGGATGCTTCTTCTTTTGCCGCCGGGCAAACGATCGAAGCGGCTGCGAAAAAACTAAAGCGCAAAATTAATGTTTTGGCTTCGGCAGATTTAACCCACTGGGGTAAAAACTTCGGTTTTACCCCGCTGGAAAACAGCGAAAAGGCGTTACAATGGGTAAAAGATGTAAACGATAAAAACTTTATCCGCGCCGTGGAAAGAGGGGAGCCAAGCGCGGTATTAAAACTGGGGGAAGCGAACAAAGCCAGTTGTTCGTCGGGGGCGGTTCTTGGCGCGATGGGCTTTGCCCAGGCCGCCGGTCTGCCAAAGGCTAGGCTGTTGGAATACGCCACAAGCGCGGATTCCGCAAAGCAGGTTCCCGACACCTTTGTCGGCTATGCGGCAATGGTGTTCGGCTAAATGGGAAATTGCGGCAAGTAATGCCGGTAAGTTTAAGAAGGAGAAAGGGATTTTATGGGCACAAGCAAGCAAAGCGTTTTAATTGCAGAAGATACTCCAATGCACTTGCACAGTCTTGTCAGGATACTTCAGCCTCACTACAACCTAATTGTCGCTACCGGCGGTCAAAAGGCTCTGGAGCTTGCCGAAAAGTACGAAGTGGATTTAATTTTGCTTGACGTTTTAATGGATGGCAAATCGGGTTTTGATGTTTTGAAGGAGCTTAAAGCGTCAAAAAAAACCACAAGCATTCCGGTAATTTTCATCACGGCGCTGGACGAGGTTGAAAGCGAGATAACCGGCCTTACCGAAGGGGCTGTGGACTACATAACAAAGCCGTTCAAAGACGAAATCGTGCTTCTTAGGATTCACACGCAAATGAAGCTGATAAAACAAATGCGGCAGTTGGAGGAATCCACCAAGATTGACAGCTTAACCGGCATTTGCAACCGGCACACTTTTAATCTTGATATAAACCAAGCGTGGGAGCACGCCATAGATAACGGCCTGTGCATAAGTCTTATAATGCTGGACATTGACAGGTTCAAAAGTTTTAACGACACTTACGGGCATTTAAGCGGGGACGTGTGCCTTACGACTATTGCCAACGCGTTAAAAGCAAGCGTTTCCGACACGGTCTACCGTTGGGGCGGCGAAGAGTTTGCGGTGCTTTTGCCCAACACGTCGCTGGCAAACGCGCAGGCGATTGCCGAAAGGCTAAGAAAAACTGCGGAAAATACCCCGGTGGAACACAGGGCTGGCCATTTTACCAGCGTAACAATCAGCTTGGGGGTTGCCACAATTTACCCCACCGAAAAAGACAATCTTACCAATTTTTGCGACGAGGCCGACAAGGCCTTGTACAGAGCTAAGCAAAGCGGAAGAAACCGGGTGGAAGCCGCTTTGTTGTTGGAATAAGGCGGATCGAGGCACAAAGTAAGAATGTTTAACTATTGCCCTTCTTGCGCATCCCAAAAAATTCGCTTTGAAAAAAACAAGAGGTTTTTTTGCCCCGATTGCGGCTTTGTTTTTTACCAAAATGTTGCGGCGGCAACCGGCTGCCTTGTAAGCATTCCCCAAACAGACGGCGGCCAGCGGCTTTTGTTTTTGGTAAGGGGCAAAGAGCCAATGAAGGGCAAGCTGGATTTGCCGGGCGGGTTTGTAGACCCCGGCGAAAACGTTTTGGAAGGGCTTTACAGGGAGCTAAAAGAAGAAATCGGCTGGGTTCCGCACATTGACGAAAACAGGCCCTTGACCAAGGCTTTTCGTTTTTTCGCATCGTTTCCCAATGTCTACCCCTACAAAAACATCGTGTACAATACTTGCGATTTGTTTTTTTCGGTGCCCGCACCCGCCGGCCTTAGCGAAAAGGATTTTTGCCTGCAACAGTCCGAAGTAGCCGGCATTCGGCTGTTAAGGCCGCAAGAAATCGACTTTGAGGAAATCGCCTTCGACTCCATGAAAAAAGCCATCCGGGAGTATATTGGGGCAAGCCCCTAAGTTTGAGGCTTGCCTTTGCCCCCCCTGACACCCCTTACACCCCCGGCAGGGGAATTACTGTGTGCAAAGCTTCATCAACTGGACAAAATAGTTGATTTTTTTGTAGCAGTCGATTGTCCGCTGGGGAATAGGGTCTTTGGAGTATAAATGCAGTTCCCGCCAGTTGATAAGCAGCTCCGGGTGTTTTTTTTGCACGTCTTCGATAAGGACTTTAAGGTGCTTGCCAACGACTATAAAATGATGAGCCGCCTCGTTGATTACTTCCAGCGCCTCGTCGTTATTTTTGGATATAATGCCGTTGATGTAGCGAATTTGGGTTTTATCCCGGTCAACCCTAAGCACAGAATTCCGCAAGCGCGAGCCATCGGCTCCGTCCTCGGACATTGCCGCATCAATTTGGGCAATGGCTTTTGGCACTTCAAAAAGATTGTGCAAAGATTCGCTCATATCCTTGGACATGGCATTGTTCGTCCACTGCCCGCGAATGAGCAAAATGTCGCAAAGCTCGCGAATTTCCTTGCTAAGATAATCTTCGATAAAGGCCACAAGATAATTTAGCCCCTCTGCATACCAAAATGGTTCCAAACCCCTTTTTGCGTAAAAGTTCCCGTGCTGCGCGGTGTAGTTTTCCAGCCTTACCATGTCTGTAGATTCAAAGATTTCCTTTACAAGGCCGCGAATTTGAGTGTTTTTCTGGGCATCGTTTATCCGGCCGACATAATCTTCGATTTCGCTCTTTCTTTCTTCCAGCCAATCCTCGCCAATCTGCTCGTTGGGAATTCTCGCTTTGAACTGCCAAACAGGGTTTTTAATCGTGTATTGAATCATTAAGAGCAAAATTTGCGACGTGTGTATCTCCCGCAGGTTTTTAACCATGTGTATAAAAACATCTGTCCTTGCCAGCTCTTGCCCGGAACAAATTTTTAGCAAGTTTAAGAGATTGCTCCAATCATCTTCCGGTTTGAGAATTTGGGTAACCGCCAAAAATTCGCCTAGCTCTTTTGCAATAAGTTTAAGCTTTATAGGGGCAAACTTGGGTTCGACGGCAAAACTCGCTTCTACAAAATGCGGGTCTATCTTTTTGAACAAACCGAAAAAGTCAAACTGCACCATTTGGTTAAGGGCGGCAACCAAGCTGTAACAGCGGTCGGCGGCGTTTATCCGGCTTTGGTCGAACTGCCCGACAAGTTTTTCGTAATCGGCCTGGATAAGTTTGACAAGCTCCGCCGGGGAGGTCGTTTTGACCTTTGCATCCAATACGGCAGGATCAAGCCGCCTTACGGTTTCCAGAATGGAGGCATCCATAAAGGCTTCTATAATAACCTGCCTTAGCCGCCCCATCTTTTTTTCGTCTTTCATAAAATCTTTGATGGGGTAAACCAGCCGGTAGACGGAAAAAAGAAACGATAAAAACGAAGCGTCAATTTCCTCGGTTTTTAGCTTGTAGAACCTAGCAAACTTGTTGTGTTGCAAATCTTTTGCAACTTGTTTGAGCATATTGCTTATGTCGTCTTTGGGGTCGTCCCCGGAGAACAACACCGATAAAACTTTGTCCTTAAAATGTTCTGCCATAATCCCCTTCTGTAAGAAATGAGCTAGGGAAACACCGATTAGCTTCGAACTAATCAGTGCTTCTTTTACTACATCGGCAAAAACAGCCTTGCCCTAAAAGAATTTGTTGCGGAAAGCCCCAAAAATCACTGTTCCCCTAGCGCGTTTTGAACCTTGCAACCTCGCTTTGAAGCTGTTCAATGCTCTCCTCGTTCTTTATGATCAGCTCGCCCAAATTGACTGCCACAACCTCCAAATGGTCTGTATCCTCGTCTATCTTGGCAATATATGGAAGAATTTCCCGCGTTACCCTTTCCAGATTTTGGCCTTCGACCTTTACATTGCCCACGATGTTCATCATTCTGCCGGACAAATCAGACAATTCTTGGGTAACCTCCTTTGTGTTGGCAATGGCTAGAAGAATCTGCTGGCTGCCCTCATTCTGCTCCTCGATAGAGTTGCGTATTTCCGACTCTTGATCCGACACGGTTTTGACGCTGTGATCGATCGACTCGAACCTGCTAAGAACGACATCTGTCGATCTGGTGATTTTATCGATTGATTCCTTTATCTTGTCTAGAATGTCCCCGGTGGTTTTGGACTGCTTGCTGGAGGATTCCGCCAGCTTGCGGATTTCGGCGGCAACAACGGCAAAACCCTTCCCCGCTTCGCCGGCGTGGGCGGCCTGTATCGCGGCGTTCATGCTGAGCAAATTCGTCTGGCTGGCCAGGCTTTCCATGACGGCGTTAATTTCCAAAAGCCCTTCGGACTCGCGGGCGATTTCGCGAATGTCGGTAACAACCGCATTAAGCCCCGACCGGCCGGCATCCGAAGATTTGCGCAACTCTTCCACATTGGCAGAGTTTTTAACCAAGTTTGCCCGGACAGATTTGACGTTTGCCAGCATTTCTTCCACGGCCGATGACGATTGGCTTACCGCATCGCTTTGCCGTTCCACAAGGCCGGAAACATCGCCAATTTTTAGCCGGATGCTTGTCATTTCATTGCTAACGCCATTCAAACTTACGTTCTGCTCGTCAACAAGTTTACGGATAGTTCTAACGTCTTTTGACGTTTGGCTTGCCACGCTTTTTACCTTTCCCATGTCTACGGAAAGTTCCTTGGCGATGCCGCCCATCGCGGCCGCTTCGCTCTTTATTTTTACGACAAGGCTTGCTATTTTGGCCAAGGTCTGGTTGAAAAACCTTACAAGCATACCGATTTCGTCTTTGGAAGAAACGCCGGCAACCGATTTTGTAAGGTCGCCTTCGCCTTGAGAGATTTCTTTAAGCGCGGCCGAAACCGTAACAATAGGCCGGCTCATCATTCCTGCAAAAAACACAGCGGCAAGGGCGGCGACGATCAAGGCAAAGATGCCGGCAAAGGAGATTACCCGCAGCAGCAAGAGCGTCGGCGCGCGCACGATTGCCCCTTCAACTTCTTTTAAGAGCATCCAAGGCACGGGGTGGTAGCCTTCGAACCATATCGGGATGCCGAAAAAGTAGTTGTCGTTATAGACAAAGTAATACTCCAAATCGCCAAACTGCAAGCTGTTTGCCATTGTTTGTTGGAAAGCGATCATTTCCGCAGTTTGCCCGTCGAACCAGTTCAAGCCCAGCCTTGCGGGGTCGGTGTGGGAGGCAATCGCTCCTGCCGGGCTGAAAAAGTACGCGGATATGCCTTCTTGGGAGGCCACGCTGTCTTGGGTAAAGCGGTTTAATGCGTCAATGGCAAGGTCTACGCCCATTACCCCCACAACCGCACCCGCTTGGTTCCAAATAGGCGCGGCAATGGTAAGCATAAGAAGCTGGTTGCCGCCAATCGTGTACATGAACGGCTCCATAGCGGTTTGAACGCCGCTGTCCCGAACCGGCACATAATAGCCGGGGAAAATATCTAAAAAGTCGTCCAAGGCGACAACCTGAATGTTGGTTCCCCTAAGCTGGTTTCTGTGCCAATAAGGGGCAAAACGCCCGTCGGGTGTGGAGCCGGGAAAGCCGATCTGCGCCGCATCGTTGCCTTCCAGCACGTTAGGCTCCCAGACCGTCCACGCGCCGATGATGTCAAGATGATGCCTTGCCATGTCTTCCAGAATATTGTTTATAAAGGTGCGCCTGTATTCTGCGGGAATGCTTTGGTATCTTCCCAAAATGCCGGCCGCCGTTTCTACAGCGTACCAATAGGTATGAAAAAAGCCGGATATTTCTGTGGCAGACCTGTGGGAGTCTGCAATGTTTTGCTCCCTAACCATGTAAGTAAAATGGGGTCTGGTATTGAAATACACAACCACGCTTATTTTAACAACTACAACAAAAATAAGCCCGGCCATGACTAGGGTTAATTTAACCCTTTGTTTCATGTTGATCTCCTTTCCTTAGCAAGGCTTGCCTGCAAACAAGCCGAACTTGCCAACTTCAATTGTACCGATGTATTTTACCAGATGCAAGCGAAAATGCCAATAGTCCGAATCTAAGGAAACGCTGATCAACTTGACGCTAATCAGCGTTTCTATAAAACAACAAAAACCACAAATTGCAATTTTCAAACTGAAAAAATGCAACCTGTGGTTTTATTTGAGCGCGGAGGCCAACACCCCCGCACACCCCGCGCAAGACCAACGCGCCCCGCCCAAAGGCGAAGCGGTTGGCCGGCGCACGGCGGTTTTCTCACCAGCCGTCCAACATATCGTCCGGGTCGCGCGCACTTTCCGCAAAAAGGTCTGTTACAGCACGAAGGTCGTCAAGATACAGGAAGTAGCTTCCAACGGTCTGCATTGGGTCAAACACAACACGGAAACCCGTAATATGAAGCCCCATGTGGTGGTTGTAGTGGTAATTCCGCTGGATTATACCACTGCGGCCGTCATCGCCCTGCGGGGGAATGGCAACCGTAAGCCTCTGCCACCCTTGGAAGTTCAGCCGCCCCATTCTAAGCTCGAAGTTCCTGCCATGGAAATCCTGCACCATAAGATACAGCTCGTGGTTAAAGCTGCGGCCTACTGCCCATACGGAAACAGTCTTGGTTATGCCTTCGATCGGAATCGGGCGAATCGGGGTAATGGTCATGCTGGCATGGCCCCGGCGGAGGAAATCCACCCGCATACCCAGAACGTGATCATCGCGAATATCCATGCCTTCTTCAGCCGGGATAGGCTCCCTGCCAGAAGGCCCGCCGCGGAAAAGCCTGTAGGTTACAAAGCCGTGGTCTGAGGAAATGTTCACACGCCACAAGCCTTCCATTTCAAACCTGTCAACAGATACTTCCGCCAAATGCTGCTGCGCTGTGTCGAACCCTATTGTACCCGGTATGGGCAGGCCAACTTCGCCGTTGTCTTGCCCGAAAACCAAACTGGCAGCAAAAAGGAACATTGCAATTGGTAAAAAACGTTTCATTTATCTCTCCTTGCCGTTTTAATTGACATCCGCCCAGATATCCTGAACCATTTGCGGGTCAGCCAACTCGAAACCGTCAAAATACACCTCGGAAACATCGGTAAGCACCTTGAACTGGCTCATGTATATGAAAAGATCGTTAACCCTTTCACTGGGCAAAGTCCAAATACGGAACTTAACAAATGTTAGGCTCGCCGTCAAAGGAAGCGTCCGCCTGGTCTGCGGAATCGCCGCCGGGACATTGACGTGCAGGTTTCTCCAGCCGGGGAAGTTCAAACTGCCCAACCTCATGTTGTGCACCATCCCGTTGTGATCCCTCACATACATATCCAACAAAAGGTGATAGTTTCCGCCCCATACCCACATATCAAAGGTCTGCGCCCTGCCAGGGATCGGAATTTCCACAGGCACGCCGGGATTGGCCGGGTCCGTCGGGAACAGGTCTATCCAGTTGTGGCCCCTGCGGTCAAAACGAGCGTGGATGCCAAGACTCCTCAGTATCTGGCTTCCATCCCTGTTTTGCCCGAATGCCCCGATCGGCCATGCATCGACATAGGCCAACCTCGGAAAGATGACATCACCGGCTTGGTGGACGAATCTGTTGGCTTGTGTTTCCCACACAAATTCGGAATCCCCCATGAACCTTTCCAAGACTACCGACTCCATACGGCGGGGGCCTTGGTTTTGGTTACCGTAAGCCGAGAAAACGACAACGAATATCCAGAAAAAAAGACAAATAGCTTTGAAACTACCGTGTTTCATCTCGTACTCCTTTACAAATCTTAATATAAATTATATTGGCTAGCTTTTCATTTGTCAAATCAAGTTAGCCATTTTTTTTATTTTTCTTTGCACTGGGGTTTTTCGCCCCCCGGTGCAGCTACCCTTGACAAGGACAGCCCTTTCCGGCTAAGAGTGCGGCTGGCTTTCGACCGAGTTTGCCGCATTTCTTAAACGTCTAAGTACATCATTATCGGCAACTCTTGCAGATAAAACCAGCGGGCGGGAAGCAATTTGCCCATTTTTAATTCCGGCGGCCATCATTCTTACCGCCGGCTCCGCCTGAACCCAAGGGGAATCGTCAAAAACGACGACAACCTCGCCCGGCATGAACGCCGGATTGAGCCATGTAAAGAAGATAACGGGGATGTTCGGCCTTCTTTCCAAAAATTCCGTCCCGGAGCCTGCCAAGACCGCGCTGGAAATTCCCAAAACACTGCCAAGCTCCGCTATCGAGTAAAAAAACTGAGTTTCCGGCCATTCGCCCTGGCCGGCCAAGGCCTGCTGAAAAATCTGTCTTTCGTTGCCGATCAGGTTGCCGCCCAAAAAAACAAGGCTTTGCCCGCCGGTTTCCTCGTTCAAAATGGCCGACAGCCGCCCGGCTCGGTAAAGGTCGGTCTCGGTGTCGGTTCTAAAGCGAAAAAAGTCGTCCGCGCCCGGCGCGGACGCCCCTTGCCCGTGCCTGCCTTCCAGCACGATTACCGGCACTTCCGGCGCCTGTATATGAAAAAAACTTGCCGCCCCGGCGTAGCGCAGGGGGAAGATTACCGCGTAGGGTCTTGTGGAGGCGTTGGTTACCGCGAAAAAAACAATATCGTCGCTTGCCCCGTCGGCAACGACAACGGGTAAAACCAGGCGGAAAAGGGCGGCGGAAGCGCGGACAATCTCGCGCCGGAGCCTGTTTTGCCCGTAAATGTAAACAAAGGGGGCATCGGTAACGATTAACACGGGCGGCCGGCTGTAAATAAACAGGCCGAAAGCGCCAATTCCCAAAACCACGCATCCAACAACAACCAAAGGCGGCCGCAGCCGGCGTTTTTTCTCGATAAAAGCTCTCCTTCCTCCCCGCTTCCATTCTTACCGCATTTTGCCCGCGTGTCAAGCCGGGTTTTGCGAGAAAAAAAATGCGATTTTTTTTCCTGCGGGCTAAAGCGTGCCGCATCTGCGTGCCATAAACGGTGTACGGCGCGGGAAAAATGCGCTAAAATTAAAAGCAACAAGGGGAATGACCTATGCAAGAAACATTACAGGAAGCTATCAAAAACGACCCTCCGGTTACCCCGGAAGAAATCTGGGCAATTTTACGGGCAAGCGTGCTCGAAAACGAGCGCCGGCAGGCCGAAGCCGCCGAGGAAAGCAAACGCCGGCGGGCCGAAGACGCCGAGGAAAGCAAACGCCGGCGGGCCGAAGACGAAAAGCGCATGGCCGAATGGCAGGCCGAGCATGAAAAGCGCATGGCCGAAGCCGCCGAGGAAAGCAAACGCCGGCGGGCTGAAGACGCAAAATGGAAGGCGGATTTCAAAAAGCAAATGAAAAAAATCTCTAAGCAGGTCGGCAAAGTGAGCGACTCCATTGGAGGCGTTCTCGAAATGCTCGTCGCCGCAAGGCTTTGGGAAAAGTTCTCGGCTTACCCCTACGGCTTCAAGCAGGCGCACAAGCGCGTCATGGTTTACCAAGTCGGCACCACTTGGCAGTTAACCGAGATCGACCTCCTGCTTGTCGACACGGAATGGGTCATGGCGGTCGAGGTAAAGCGCAATGTGAAAAAATCCGACGTGGAGCACCACGTCAAGCGGCTGAAGCTTATCCGCGACAACCCGCCGGGGGATGCCAAGGGGAAAAAGCTGCTGGGCGCGGTGGCCGGCGGGTCGGTTGCCCCGGAAGCCCGCGACCTCGCCTTCGAGTGCGGCTTCTTCGTGCTGGAACTGAAGGGCGAAGCCGTCGAGCTTGTCCCCCCGCCGGCGGGCTTTTCCCCCGCGGAACTGGCCTGCGGGCAAGGTTAAACGGGAGGCTTGCGAGAAAAAAAATGCGATTTTTTTTCCCGCAGGCTAAAGCGTGCCGCATCTGCGTGCCATAAACGGTGTACGGCGCAGGAAAAATGCGCTAAAATTAAAAGCAACAGGGGGAATCCTATGCAAGAAACATTACAGGAAGCTATCAAAAACGACCCTCCGGTTACCCCGGAAGAAATCTGGGCAATTTTACGGGCAAGCGTGCTCGAAAGCGAGCGCCGGCAGGCCGAAGCCGCCGAGGAAAGCAAACGCCGGCGGGCTGAAGACGCAAAATGGAAGGCTGATTTCAAAAAGCAGATGAAAAAAATCTCTAAGCAGGTCGGCAAAGTGAGCGACTCCATTGGAGGCGTTCTGGAAATGCTGATCGCCGCAAGGCTTTGGGAAAAGTTCTCGGCTTACCCCTACGGCTTCAAGCAGGCGCACAAGCGCGTCATGGTTTACAAAGTCGGCACCACTTGGCAGTTAACCGAGATCGACCTCCTGCTTGTTGACACGGAATGGGTCATGGCGGTCGAGGTAAAGCGCAATGTGAAAAAATCCGATGTCGAACACCACGTCAAGCGGCTGCAGCTTATTCGGGACAACCCGCCGGGGGATGCCAAGGGGAAAAAACTCCTGGGCGCGGTGGCCGGGGGAACGGTTGCCCCTGAAGCCCGCGACCTCGCTTTCGAGTGCGGCTTCTTCGTGCTGGAGCTGAAGGGCGAAGCCGTCGAGCTTCTTCCCACGCCGGCGGGCTTTACTCCTGCGGAGTTGGCCTGCGGGCAAGGTTAAACGGGAGGCTTGCGGGCGGTGTTGTTTCCGGGTTTTCATCATTTGGGTTCTTCCCTATTTTCTGTATTTCCGGTACATTTATCTTATGGCAGAAACTGCGGGTGCAGTGTTTGAAGTAACTGCAACAAAACGGCGACCAAAAACCTTTGACGAACTGGCTGGACAGGAATTCGTCGTCTCTACTCTTAAAAACTCGATGAAAAACGGGCGCATCGCCCATGCCTACCTGTTTTCCGGCCCCAGAGGCTGCGGCAAAACCAGCGCGGCACGGATACTAGCCCGATCGCTTAACTGCGAACAGGGCGCGACAGCCGGCGAACCCTGCGGCCTTTGCAGCAACTGCATCGCCGTAAGCCAAGGCTCCAGCATGGACGTAATCGAAATCGACGGCGCTTCCAATAATTCCGTAAACGACGTGCGCCAAATCCGGGACGAAGTCCTCTTTCCCCCGCAAGCCGGCCGTTACAAAGTCTACATTATAGACGAAGTTCATATGCTGTCCGGCAGCGCCTTCAACGCCCTGCTTAAAACCATAGAAGAACCGCCGCCTTACATCGTTTTTATCTTTGCCACGACAGAACTCCACAAAGTGCCGGCGACAATCAAAAGCCGCTGCCAGCAGTTCAACTTTAGACTTATCCCCATCGAGACGATTCAGGAACTGTTAAAAAAAATCTGCGCCGAAACCGGCATTCAGGCGGAAGACGAAGCCCTCTTCTGGATCGCCAAAGAGTCCACAGGCAGCCTTAGGGATGCCTACACACTCTTCGACCAAGTGGCCTCTTTTTCGGGCAGCAGCATTCAAAGCAGCGTAATCCGCGAAAAACTTGGCCTTGTGGGGCTGGAAAAACTAAACGCCCTGGCGGATGCCTGCGCCGAAAACGACGCCCCGGCCGCCTTCGCCCTTATCGACGAGATTATCGGATCGGGCGTTGCCATAGAGCAGTTTGTGATCGACATGGCCGGCTACTATCGAAGCCTGCTGCTGCTTAAAAACGGAGTAACGCGGGAGTCCCTTTTGGGCTACCGGATAAACCTGTTTTCCGAAAAAGCGCAGGCCGCCTTCGATGCGATTCGTTTGGAGCAAGCCTTGAACATTTTGCTGGATTGCTACAGGGATATCCGGTATTCGGTGTCGCCGCGCTTTGAGCTTGAAGCCGCTGTTTCCAAGCTTTCGTGGTTAAGCCAGTGGGTGTCGCCTGCGGAGCTTAACGCCGCCTTGGAAAGCGCGCGCGGGCTTCTGCAGTCGCAGTCGCAGTCGCAGACAAGAGCGGGCGGCGCGCCGGGCGGTGTCTTCTCTCCCCCTAAAACCGGCTCGGAAAGGGGGGAGCCTTCGCGCCCTTTAGCCGGTAGCGGTTTGGAATCTGATTCTAAGCCGCAGGGGGCGGGAGCGGGCGCAGGAGCGGCCGCAGGAGCGGGCGCAGGAGCGGGCGCAGGAGCGGGCGCAAGAGCGCAAAGTGCGCGGGGCGATGATATGTCTTTGTCTGCCGGCTTTCGCCGTATGATTGCGAATAAGAAAGCGGGTGTGCAAGAAGATGATGGGAGTGCTGGCGCAGATGCAGATGATGACGACGTGCCGCTTTGGGACAGCGAGGTGCGCGGCAAAGGCGAGGCGGGCGGTGCCGGCGAGCAGGCCGTGCCGGCACAGGTAGAGCGTCTGTTGCGCTTGATACCGAATAGTACTGTGCAGTAGCACTGGCAGTAGCAGCTATTGCTATCGCACAAAATTTGTGAGTAAGCCGAAAAGGAGCTAAGGAGTAGATATGAACGTAAATCCATTTGACTTTCTCAAAAATGCCCAAAAACTGCAAGAGCAGATGGGGGATTTTCAGGAAAAGCTGGGAAGAATCACGGCGACCGGGAGCGCCGGGGGCGGCATGGTCGAGATCGATCTAAACGGAAAAATCGAAGTGATTGCCGTGCGGATTGCGCCGGAGGCCATGGAAGATGCGGAGATGCTGCAAGACTTGATTATGGCGGCTTTTTCCAACGGCGTTGAAAAAATAAAAGAGGCGATTCAACGCGAGGTTGGCGCGATGGCTGGCGGTCTTGGTATTCCGGGTATGCCAGGGATTCCGGGGATGCCGTGAACTCCGGCTCCGGCAACGCTATAGACAGGCTGGCGGCTCTTTTGTCAAAGCTGCCTGGTGTCGGGAAAAAGAGCGCGAACCGGATGGTCTATCACATTCTGGATGGTTCTCCCAGTTATGCCAAGTCTTTGGCAGACGAGCTTGCCGGCTTTCACAGGGCGATTGTGCGTTGCTCTGTGTGCGGGGGTTACACGGAATCCGACCCTTGCGCGATTTGCTCGGACGAGGGGCGAGACCGCTCGGTTATTTGCGTTGTGGAACGCGCCCAAGATTTACGCATTATCGAGGAATCCCGCGAGTTCAACGGCGTGTTCCATGTTCTTGGCGGGCTTATCGCCCCCCTGGAGGGGGTGCGCCCGGACAATCTTGCCATTGGCGCTCTTCTTGCCCGGCTCGACAGTGCCGGGGGGGGGGCGGGGG
>WRKI01000352.1 GCA_009778155.1 Spirochaetota bacterium | reverse complement strand
GGGGGGGGGGGGGGGGGCAAATCCACTAATCCAAAGGGGAAAATGCCCAAAAGACACCCCCTCCGGCGCGCTCCAAAGCACACGCTGGAATACAAGCTCGAAACCAGAACTTGCCCATAAAGAAAAATCATGCTGAAAGTTACACCCAAGTTACTCATTACCTTAAATATAGCAAAAAAATTAAAATGTGTCAAGCACTTTGTAAAAAAAATAATTTTTTTTCACTTTTTTTTCGCAAATTCCGAAAAAACACAAAATTCCCTCTTTCACCGGCCAGCCATGCGGGAAAATTACCCCCGCAAAGCCCCCGCCGGCCGTCAAACCGACAAATTTTTGACGGTTTCCACGTCAAGGCCGGTAACTTGGGATACTTTTTCCGGGGAATCGCCTGCAAGCAAAAGGCTTTTGGCGATAAGCAAACTGGCTTTCTCCAGCCCCCTTGCTTCGCCGATTGCTTCGCCTTCTATCCGGCCTTCCACACGGCCTTCCTTGCGAGCGTCCTCTCTTTCTTCTCTTCTGTCTATTTCGTATATCTGGCGGGCTTCAATGAGTTTGCGGGTTTTCTCATCTTGCGCCAGTTCCGCATAGACGGCTGTAGACCGCTTTACCTGCTCCGCCGGCAAGAAGCCGGGGCTAGAGCTTTCTGATAGTCTCAATGTCGAGCCCTGTAAAACTGCTTATTACTTCCACGGAAAGGCCGTCGGCAAGAGCTTTTTTGGCAATCTCCAAACGCTCTTTCTCCTGTCCCCTTACTTCGCCGATTGCTTCGCCTTTCTTGCGAGCGTCCTCTCTTTCTTCTCTTCTGTCTATTTCGTATATCTGGCGGGCTTCAATGAGTTTGCGGGTTTTTTCATCTTGCATCATTTCCGCATAGCGGGCTACCGCTTGTTTTATCTCCGTTGCCGGATACATTTCTGCTATCATTTTCAACTCCTCCATATTTTCCGCTTTTAAGAACTTGCTCCATGCCCAGCGATCCGTGCCGTCTTTGGTCTCCGGCAGTTTGGGCAGTTCCAAAACGTGGATTTCCTGCATTTCCGAAAACTGCCGGCCCTTGGCCGGGTCGTACATGGTAAAACGGCTGTAGTAATGCCCGTCGTCCGGAAACATCTTGTAATCGGTAATGATTATACTCACCACCTTCTGAATTTTCTTGTAATCATCGCCTTTGCCCACCTGTTCCGCGATCATCTTGGCTTGGTAAAAACTTACTCGTTTGGCAAAATTGCTTTTATGCAACACCTGTGTCTCTACGTTTATCGGCTCGCTCTTCTTCGTTTTTACCTTTATGTCAAGTATGCCCAGCTTGTCTTCAGGGTGCTCCTGCCAAAGGTGCGGGTCTACTAGCTCAATGGCTTCGAACTCTTCGGCCGGCTGATCCAGCACGCTTCTAAGAAAATCCATGAGTATGGCCAGGCTTTTTTCGACCCCGAAGATCAGTTTGAACACGATGTCCATAGTTAGCGGCCAAAAGCCGATGCTTTCACTCTTTGCTGCTTCATCCATGCGTTTATCATATCCGCATTGCCCACTTTTGTCTAGAGTTTTCTGACGGCTTCAATGTCAAGGCCTGTAACTTGGGATATTTTCTCCGGGGAATCGCCCGCAAGCAAAAGTTTTTTAGCAATCTCCAAACGCTCTTCCACACGGCCTTCCTTGCGAGCGTAGTCTCTTTCCTGCTTTCTGTCTACCTCGTATATCCGGCGGGCTTCCATGAGCTTACGGGTTTTCTCGTCTTGCGCCAGTTCCACACAGGCGGCTGTAGGCTGCTTTGCCTGCTCCGCCGGCAGGGAATCGGGGCTAGAGTTTTCTGATAGTTTCAATGTCAAGGCCTGTAACTTGGGATATTTTTTCCGGGGAATCGCCGGCAAGCAAAAGTTTTTTAGCAATCCCCAAACGCTCTTTTTCCTGCCCCTTTACTTCACCCCTTGCTTCGCCTCTGGCTTCGGCGAAGTCTCTTTCCTGCCTTCTGTCTACCTCGTATATCTGGCGGGCTTCGATGAGCATACGGGTTTTCTCGTCTTGGGTCAGTTCCGCATAGCGGGCTACCGCTTGTTTTATCTCCGTTGCCGGGAACTTTTCCGCTATCATTTTTAACTCCTCCATATCTTTCGCTTTGAAAAACTTGCTCCATGCCCAACGCTCCGTGCCGTCTTCCGTTTCCGGCAGCTTGGGCAGCTCCAAAACGTGGATTTCCTGCGTTTTTGGAAATTCCCGCCCGTTGGCCGGGTCGTACATTGTAAAACGGCTGTAATAGTGTCCGTCGTCCTGAAACAGCTTAAAATCCGTGATGATTATGCTCACCACTTTTTGAATATCCGAATACCTGCCGCTTTTGCTCACCTGCTCGCCGATCATCTTGGCTTGGTAAAAACTTACCCGCTTGGGGAAGTCGCTTCTGGGCTGCACCTGAATCTCTACGTTGATCTTTATGCCGTTCTTCGTTTTTACCTTTACGTCCAGTATTCCAAGCTTATCGTCAATGTGCGCCCGTAAAAGGTGCGGGTCTATGATCTCGATTGCCTCGAACTCTTCTGCCGGCAGGTCAAGCACGGCTTTCAGAAAACCGATCAGTATGGCCACATTTTTTGCAACCCCGAAGATCAGTTTAAACACGATGTCCATAGTTAGCGGCCAAAAATCGATGCTTTCACTCTTTGATGCTTCATCCATGTTTTTATCATATCGGCTTCGCCCCTTTTTGTCTAGAGCGTTCCCGGCGGGCGATTTTTTTCCTAATCATCTTGTCGGTTTATGCCGAAATCTTCCATATATAGTCTTGGGATTGAGTATGGGTTTGCTGAAAAATTTCCAAAAATAAGCCTTGCTTTTTAGGCGTTCTTGCTGTACGATATTTGCGGGAGGCGGGGTGTTTTATGGTGCCGGGTGTTGCAGCTCATAAAACTATAAAACCAACGGGGTCTTTTCCTCTGCTCTGCACAAAATGGCGGCTCTGGGGCTTGCGCCAAAAGGCGGGCATCAGAATTATTGCAAGGATTTGGGGGGGCTGGAGCAAAATTCAGCTTTAATGATTATCATGAAAAACGATCTCATAATGAATAGGGCGATAAGTCTGGCAAAGTCCAAAAAATACGACAGCGCAATCCGTATGCTCGAAAGCGGGGAGCATTTATACGAAGGCACTTTCCGCTATGCCTATCTTATGGCCGTGATTTGTCTGTATTCCGGCAACAATGTCGGGGCTTTTAAGAACTTTAACAAGGCGCGGGAAATTAAAATGAGAGACCCTCATGTGCTTTTGGGGATGGCGGCACTTTACATGAAGCGCGGGGAAACGGAAAAGGCGATCAACTGCTATCTTGACGTAAAAGACATCGATCCCAAAAATAAAACCGCTAGCAAGGCTCTTGCGATTATTCGCAAACACGCAGGTCTTGAGTCCTTTGCCGTCTGGCGCGACTCCGGGCAGGTTGTGCGGCTGTATCCCCCCCTGCCTTCTGTCGATTTTTCGTTAAAAAGGGTTTTGGTGCCGGGGGTTTCCATTATAGGGGCGCTTGCATTGTGTTTCGGCCTGTTGCTTACATTCGACATTTTCCCCGCCAATCTTTTGCCCGCGCACCTGCTGCCGGGCAATTTGTTTCCGGGGAGGCAGGCGGCGGCTCCTGTCAATCGCTCGGCGGCTCAGTTTATGCTTACGGCGGCGGAACGCGCCGCGCCTGTCCAGCTTGCCGGTGTTTACAGGCACATTTTTACGGTTAGCGAGGCGGTGGAAACTTACGACAGGGCTTTGGCGCTTTTTACCGCCGGCAGGGACGAGCCTGCTAGGGTCTATCTTAACACGATTTTAGAGTCAAACGCCTCGGACGGGCTTCAAAACAGGGCTATTCAGCTTTTAAGTTTTCTGGATACGCCCGGTTTTGCAACTTTTCAACGCGCCGACAACTTTTCTTTTTCTGAAGCGATTATGGAGCCGGCGATTTTTCGGGGGGTTCACGTTATTTGGCGGGGGATGGCCACGAACATTCATGTCGAAGACGACTTTACAAGTTTTGATTTTTTGATCGGCTACGACACTCGGACAACTTTGGAGGGGATTGTGCCTGTGGTTTTTAATATGCCGGTTTTTATCAGCAACGAGCGGCCGCTGGAGGTTCTTGGCCGGATAACTCCCATAGGAGCGTTTGAAAGCGCGATTCGGCTGGACGGTATTTCAATTCACCAGCCGGCAAGGTTTACCCAATGAAGTCGGTGATTCAACGGGTGGTGGATGCCTCGGTGTCTGTTGACGGGGTTGTCAAGGGGAGTATTGCTCAGGGGCTTTTGGTCTACTTGGGGGTGGCGCACGAAGACACGGAGGCTTTCGCCGACTGGCTTGCCGAAAAGGTGGCCAATCTTAGGATTTTCCACGACAGCGACGGAAAGATGAATCTTTCCATTAAAGACCTTCAAGGGCAGGGCACGTTGCCCGGCGGTGGGCTTGGCGTTTTGGCGATTTCCCAGTTTACCCTGCTTTCCGATGCCCGCAAGGGAAGGCGGCCTTCCTTGCACGGGGCGGCCGAGCCGGGTCGGGCAAGGGAGCTTTACGAGCGTTTTGTCGAAAAGGTTCGCGAGCAAGGGCTTGTCTGCGAATGCGGCGAGTTCCAAGCCCACATGAAGGTGGCCTACATAAACGACGGCCCTGTTACCATTCTGCTCGACACAGACCACTTGAAATGACGGGGGGCTGTGCCGGGGGCTTCTGCAACGTGATGCCTAATAACTAAAAACCTAGGGAAACGCTGATTAGCTTCGAGTTAATCAGCATTTCCCTAGATTAATTATGAGGTAATTCGGCCTCTTGATCATTTTTTTGCTTTCCGATATACTAGAGGTAGGCGATTGTTCCGCAAAGCGGGGCTTTTGGCCTTTGACTTTCGGGGTAATTGCAAAACTTCAGTTTTGTAATTACAACCGATTAAAAAGCATATTTCACAGACTTTAGGCTGTGAAATTGCATAGCCTTTTGCAAAACTAATCGAGTTTTGCAAAAGGCTCTTTTTCTCAAGTATTTTATAGACAGGAGTTAATCTGATGAAACGGACTTACAATCCCAGCAAGGTAAAGCGAAACCGCAAGTTCGGCTTTCGCGCCCGAATGAAAACACGGGGCGGCCGGCTGGTCTTAAAACGCCGCAGGGCAAAAGGCCGCTGGAAACTTTCGATTTCCGATGAAAAAAAGCCCTACTAGCTGTTGAATGGACACTCTGAAAGGGGGGCATTTTCGCTTCGATTTTAAGGAGCGCCTAAAGGGAAGAAGCCAAATTAAAGCGGTTTTTAACAAGGGCAGACGGGTTTCATGTCCGGGGGCTAGGCTTTTTGCGTTGAAAAACAACCTGCCCCACAACCGCATCTGTTTTACCTTTCCTAGAGGCTTCGGGGGCGCGGTTAGCCGTAACAGAGCAAGGCGTTTGGGCAGAGAGGCCTACCGGCTTCTCAAGCCTGAAACGCAGCCGCTTTGCGACGGCTACGATTTAATCCTGCTGGTTTACCCGGAGGAAAATGCGACGCTTTCCCTTAGGGTTCAGCAGATGCAAAGGCTTTTTGCCAAAGTCGGTTTAATAAAATGAAAAAAATAGTTCTGGGGACTATCTGGTTTTATCAAAATGCAATTTCTCCACATTTTCCGCCTTGTTGCAGGTATTATCCAACTTGTTCTGCATACAGTTACGAAGCGGTTCAGAAATACGGTTTTTTTCGCGGGTCTCTTTTGGCGGTTAAACGAATTCTTCGTTGCCACCCATTCCATTCTGGCGGCTTTGACCCGGTTCCTTGAGCCGAGGGGTCTTGGTATATTGACATTGAGGAAGTAAGATAATATGGAAAAAAATACATTATTGGCCGTGGTGCTTTCCATGGTTGTAATTTTTGGGTTTTATGCAATAATGGGGATACTCCACCCGCCACCGGAGCCGGTTCCCGTCGCCCCGACAGCGCCGGAAGCGCCGGTAGCCCCGGTTTTGGCTCCCCCGGTTGTGGCTCCGGCGGCTCCCTTGGCCCCGGCCGTTTTGGAACCTTTGGTTCAATACGAAGCGGACGAGCCGCAGTTTGTCGAGCCGGCCTACCACGAGTATGTAACAATCGAGACCGAACTGATACGGGTGGTTCTTTCCAACGCTGGAGCCAACATCATTTCTTGGCAGCTTAACGAGCACTTTGACCGAGGGCCGGACAGGGAAAGGGTTCCAGTCGAGATGATTTTTTCCGGCGACGAACAGGGGCGGGCTTTTACCCTGGGCTTTGGCGGCATTGATGCCCAGCCGGTAACATCCCTGTTTCATGTAAACCGCATATCAAATTACTCGGTGGAATTTTATCGGTACTTTTTCCTGCCTGCCGGCGGGCACTTTCGCCTGACGAAGCGTTACGACTTTTTGCCCAACGAGTATATGTTCGAGCTTAATATCACGATGGACGGCGGGCACACAATCGACGGCTTTAACTTTGGCGGCCATGCTTACACGCTTTCCTTCGGCCCGCAAATTGGGCCTCGTTTCGACAGGCTCGACGGCCGCCGGGAGTTCCGCAACTATGTCGCCTTTGCCGGCGGCAGAAGGCGGGTGGTGGGGCTAAACTCGCTTATTGATGACCGGCCTACATGGGTTGCCATTTCCGGCAGGTACTTCAGCCTTTTTGCCATCCCCCTCTTTATACACAACACGATGATGTTCACCGACAGGCACGAGCCGGGCTTGCCTTCCGCCTCTAGGCTTCACATTATGCGCGATGCCTCCGCCGTTTCAAGAATCTCCGATGTGTACCGTTTTTATCTGGGGCCTAAAAATCTACAGTCGCTTGTTATTTACAATACCGGGGCAAACGCCTTGGGCATTACAAACCTGCAACTTACGGAGGAGGCCGCCACTCGCGGCATTCTAGCCCCGCTGGAAAGGGTGTTAAGCTGGTTGCTCACCTCTTTTTACGGCTGGATTCCGAACTACGGTGTGGCTATCATCCTGCTTACTTTCCTTGTAAAAATCGTCTTCTTCCCGCTAACAAGAAAAAGCTCGGAAGGTATGCTCAAGATGCAGGCGCTGGCTCCGAAAATCAAGGAGCTTCAAGAAAAGCACAAGGGCAATCCGCAAAAATTGAACGCCGAAATGGCGGCGTTTTACAAGAGCCAGAACTACAATCCGATTTCCGGCTGTTTGCCCATGCTTTTGCAGTTGCCGATTTTTATCGCCATGTTCAATCTTTTTAACAGCCACTTTGAGCTTAGGAACGCGGTTTTTATTCCCGGCTGGATTTACGATCTTTCTTCTGCCGAATATATTTGGGAGTTCCCCGAAGGGGTGAGCATTCCGCTTTTGGGCTGGACTGCTCTTAGGATTTTGCCCTTTATATATGTAGCTTCCCAGCTTCTTTACGGCAAGGTAACGCAAAACCCGGCGCAACAGGTAAACCCGCACATGAAGATGATGCTTTACTTGATGCCGATTGTCTTCTTCTTTGTTCTTTACGAGATGCCGTCCGGGCTTTTGGTCTACTGGATTTTTTCCAACTTGCTTACTCTTGTCCAGCAGGTGCTGATCAACAAGTTTCTTGTTAAAAAGAATGCCGCATCGCCGGCTGTAGCAGCGGCGGCCGCGCCGGAGGCGGCGCGTGAGGCGGCACCGGTTATCGCGCCGAAGGCCGGGCCAAAGATTGCGCCCAAGGGCGGCGGGGCTGGCGGCAAGAAAAAGAAAAAGTGAAAAGGTGAGGAAACCTTTCAACGTGAAAATTATTCCGGCGCTTAAGGTCTTGAACTTCGCGGCTCAAGCGGTGTTGTCAAAGTTTTAAGCGCCGGATGCGGGTTTTATCCGCTTAGGAGATATTAATGGAATACGAATTTGAAGGCCGTACCGAGACAGAGGCTGTTGACAGGGCGGTGCAGGAGCTTGGTCTTGGAAAAGACGATTTTGACATTACAATTCTGGAAGAGCAAAAGTCGGGGTTGTTCAAAAAGGGTTATGTAAAGATACGGGTGCATACCGATAAAATCGTCCCAAAGGGCGAAAGCAAGGCGAGGGTGCCCGACAGGGTGGATGCGGCTGTGCCGGCTGGGAAGCCGCGTGCAACTTTTGCCGAGCCTGCTCCCCAAGACGAGTTCGAGGAAAAGCTGGTGGGTTTTATGGAAGGGGTTATTGAGCGCATGGGTTATCCCGGCAAGCTTTTTATTCAGTTTAGGGAAAACCACAAAATCGGGCTTAGAATGGAATCCTCTCATTCATCGATTCTTATTGGCAAAAAGGGAAAAAATCTGGATGCCTTGCAACTTTTGGCAAATATTTACGCGAGCAGGCTTGGCCGGGAAGATATGCGCGTGGTTTTGGACACGGAAAACTACCGTATTCGCCGCGAGGAATCGCTGGTTCGCATGGCGTACTCCGCCGCCGAAAGGGTTCGCTCGACACGCGGCTCCATTCTGCTGGAACCGATGAATCCTTTCGACCGCTGGCTTATCCACACCACCCTAAACGACATTTCCGACGTGCACACAAAAAGCGAAGGCGACGGCTTGTACAAACAGGTTCGCGTTTTCTACAGGGGCTACGGCTGAAAATCGCCCGGCGGGGCAACTTCCGCTCCGCCGGTTTGCAGGGTTAAAAACATTGGAAAAGTATTTTGAGTATGGCGAAACGGAATTAGCCCACTTGCGCAAAAGCGACAAAAAGCTGGGGGCAGCCATAGACCGAATCGGGATGCTCAAACGGCAGGTAACCCCGGACTTGTTTGCCGCCCTTGTGGACAGCGTCGTCGGCCAGCAGATTTCAAACAAGGCCGCAGCCACAGTTCGCGGCAAACTCGACTCCCTGTGCGGCATGGAAGCCGGCAAACTTTGCGCCCTATCCGTGGAAGAAATACAAGCCTGCGGAATGTCCATGCGCAAAGCCGGCTACATAAAAAACATCGCCGAAATTGCCCAAAGCAAAACCGTCGATTTTGCCACCTTCCACGAAAAAACCGACAAAGAAATAATCGCGACACTTACCGCCATAAAAGGCGTCGGAGTGTGGACGGCAGAAATGCTCCTGATATTTTCCCTTGAACGCCCCGACGTAATAAGCTACGGCGACCTAGCCATACGCCGGGGCATGATGAACCTGTACGGCTTAAAAGAACTCGCAAAAGACAAATTCCAGCGATACGCCAAAAGATACTCGCCCTACAGCTCCGTCGCGTCGTTGTACCTGTGGGAACTGTCGCATACGGACTAACCCCAGCCGGGGTTAGTCCGGGGCCTTCTTTACTGCGAAAGGAAAGCCCGCAACCTCTGCGCGTTTTCCGGCTCCAGCCACTCGTCAATCAAGTGATCGTTGTTTGTCAGCATCCAGATAGCCGTTTGCTCGTGAGTAGCCCCCGGCGTGTTAATCATGTAGGCCAAAGCCTGTGAAATAAGCTCTCCGCCCGTGGCAAAACGGTTAAAGAACCCCACAAGCTCCGGCCCAACCCTGTCGGAAAAGAAACGACTGCTTATCGTCATAAGCGGCTGGATAGGAAACCCCGTCCTGCCTTCCAGAAAAGCCTCCGGCTCGAAAGGGTCAGTTTCCAGCTCAACCAAGTCCAAAACACCGGCAATCCATGAAGGCGAGTAACTGTAGCCAAGCCAAGGAACCCCCATTTCGTATGCGGAAATTAACGAGGCAAACAAAGCCGCTTCACTGCCAAGCCTAATGTAGTTGAAGTAGGCATCAAGCCCGTGATACAAGTAAATCATGTACAAACGCTCGTCGGACATCCAGCCGGGAATCGCGCCAAAAAGCCTGCCCCTAGCGGGGTTTTCATAGTCGGGAAACACATGGGCATACCTTGGCAAATCGTCAAGCCTGACCAAAGTCGGAGCCATAGGAGCAATCCCCCGGGCCGGGTCGCCTTCGATTACAAAACGCGGGACAAACACCCCCTGGCGGCCGTCTGGGACAACCACGCCAAGAACAACCATGTCGCCGCTGCTCACATCCTCCGGGAAAGTGGCAACGTGTTCCGCCCACGCCTCGATTTCAAGATCGACATCGCCGTTTCGGATCGATTCCCAATTCATCGGGGTCGAAGCCGTTGAAAGCGTCAGCCTGAAACCGTCGAAAGCGTTTTCCACAACAATCCTTGCCAGCGCGTTGTGGATACGCTGACTGTCCCAGCCGTTGTCTGCCACAACAATCGTGATAATGCCGTCATCTGCGCCGGCCCCGCATCCGGTTACCGTCCCCAGCAAAAGGGCGGTAACGAGCAATAGAAAAAAAATCCTGCTTTTTTTCATTTTTGCCTCTCCAAAATAAAATTTTTGCAGGCGGGTTTTTTCGTAACTATCGTAATTTTGGGATTTTTTTGCGTGAAAATCGAGATTTCGATTTTTTCGTTCTAAGGGGCTTGATGGCACCTGCCGGCACCGTTCATTAAAAACCAAGTTAGTTACGAAACAACCTGTCTGCAAACTAATTGTGCCACATTTTTCGACCTTTGCCAAGCCCCAAACAAGAAAAAAAGGGCTGTCGCCCCTCGCAAATGCGAACGACAACAGCCCGAAGCTTATTCCTGCCTCGTACAAGCCTACGAGAGAGGATTGTCAGACAAAGATTTGCACTTTCTGGCAAAAGCCACGATACAGGCAATCGTAATAAGCCCGCCAATCGGCATACCAATAGCGTGCGGCAACCGCAAACCTTCCGTGGCAACCATGATGTAAGACTGCGTCAAGAAAGTCATGAACACCGCCGGGATCGTACAAATCCAGTGGTTGCTCCTTCTCTTGGCCAGATAGACCGCGCCAGTCCAAAGCGTAAAGACCGCAAGAGTCTGGTTAAGCCATGCGAAGTACCTCCAAAGGATGCCAAAGTCGATAAAGAGAAGCGACACAAGCACGATGAACAAGGGAATCGAAACCTTGAAACGGTTCAAGATCGGGCCTTGGTCCATTTTAAAAGCGTCGGCAATCGCCAAACGGCATACGCGCAAAGCAGTGTCGCCGGTGGAAATCGGGAAAATACCAATACAGATAACCGCAATAACCCCGCCGATAACCCCAAAGTAAGCAAAGGAGATAACGCTAACAACAACCGCCGGAGGCCCAGCCATTCCAAGCCCTTCAAGCGCGCTAATGCCGGCCGCGGGATTGTAGAAGAAAGTCATCGCCACCGCCGCCCAGATGAGCGCCAGGAAACCTTCGAAAATCATTGCTCGGTAGAACACATTGCGCCCGCCAGTTTCGTTGGCCATACAACGCGCCATAAGCGGCGACTGCGTGGCATGGAAGCCCGAAATCGCGCCGCAAGCAATCGTTATGAACAAGTAAGGCCAAAGCGACCTGCCAGCCGGGTGCGGGTTGACAAAGCTGAACTCCGGCACACGCGAGATAGCCCCAGTTACGAACAACATAACCGCCATGCCCGCGCCAAGAAGAATCATGCCAACGCCGAACACCGGGTAAAGCTTTGCAATCAGCTTGTTGATGGGAATAACCGTGGCCACGCCGAAGTAACCGACAATTAGGACTATCCAGAACCACCTTGCGCCGCCGGCCGGCAAAGCCTCTACAAGAGCGTTTGGCGAGATAGTAACCAGAATATCCGCCGGACTCATTGTAAAGACTGCCGCAACCATCATAAGAAGGAAGACCATAACCACGCGACACACGGTTTTGATTGTATTGCCAAGCTCCGACCCGACCATTTCCGCAAGCGTAGCCCCGCCTTGGCGAAGCGAAAGCATACCGGACACATAGTCGTGAGTCGCCCCGGCAAAAACGCAACCCAACACGATCCAGAAGAAGGCCGCCGGCCCCCACATCGCGCCGAGAATCGCGCCGAAAATCGGCCCCGTACCGGCAATCGATATAAACTGGATCAGCGTAGCTTTTCTGTCAGATAAAGGTACATAGTCAACGCCGTCTGCTTTTGTGTGCACCGGGGTTACAAAGTTCGGGTTGACAACGAAATACTTTTCGACAACTTTGGCGTAAATAAAGTAGCCGAACAAAAGAATGACAAATGCGACAAAAAACGTTACCATAAAGTCCCTGCCTCCTATAAATTACCCCACAGCGACAGCCTAACCACCCACGTCAAGCCGCCACAAACAGTCTGCCTCTGCAAGGATTGCACCCGGCGACACGCGCCAAGTAGCTATGTTTAATAAGTATATAACCGCCACGCAAAAATAGCAAGACCTTTTTTGAAAAAAAGTTGCAATTGGTAAAAATTCCTGCCCGAAAACCTCGGCAAAATGCCCGCGATCAGTAGTGTTCCACCTCCCGCTCCTTTTGGATGTTGGCAATCACCTGCCGACCCTGCGGCGAATCGAAATAATCGAAAGTCGTGGGCGGAACCATCTCTTTTGTAGCCTGAACGTCGCCGGCTTGCAGCAACTTGCGCACACGCGACGCGCTTATCGGAACCCCTTGAAACTCCTTGCGGGGAATAACCGTGCAGGTTATGCCGGCGGCCGGCAGGCTTTCGCCCATAATGCGATTGTAGATGCCGGTAACAACGCTAAAAGGCTCCTCCCCCACAAAGCGCGTCGTGGCTCCAACGGCGGCGGCAATGCGCTTGAAAATGGCGACATCCAGCCGCGCCTGCGCTTCGATAGCTTCGGCCTCGTCCCGCAAAAAATACGATGGAAAGACAGCCTGCGATACCATGTAGCTGCCGGTACTGTGCAGCCTTACATTCGGCAAATCGGCGCAGCCCTTTTGAATCAGAGCGAAACGATCGGCAAAGGGAAAGAGAGAGAGGTTTTCGGCCACGGCGAAAATGTGCAGAGTGTCCGCCCTGCCGGCGGCCGTTTCGATCAAGTGCCGATGCCCCAGAGTGAAGGGATTGCAGTTCATCACAAGCGCGGCGACAGAGCCGGCGGCACACCCTTCCCCCTCTCGCTTTTCCTTGTTCAAATCTTCCAAAAAACCCGCAAAGCCACGGCGCAAGTTCTCCATAAGCAAAACCTCGTCCTGCACCCGGGCTATCTCGTAAAAGCCAAGCGCGGAAAAAACATCGGCATTCTCGCACTTTGTATACAAAAAGATATGATGCTGGCCGGCATTTGTAAGCCTTTCGACAAGATGAGTTACAACCGGCGCCATGAGGCCCTCCCCCCGAAAGGCATCGCCCACGGCAAGACAGCGCAGGGTGTTCCCAAAGCACGCGCCGGCGGCCGCCAGATTGTAGTCCGCATCGTAGATGCCCGCAATGTAGTCAAGATTGTTGTCGCGCTTGATGCCGGCTTCGCCAAGCAGTTTGTCAAAAAGCCGCTGGCCGCGAGCGTCGTTCAAGCGCAGTTCTTCAACAGAAAAATTCATAAGATTCCTCCCAGTCCTTGCCAAGCAAGTGCATAAAATATGTAAGCGCCAGCAAGTCCGCGCAACCGCCGGGGCTTATGTTGCTTTTGATAAAGCTTTCGTCAAGTTTTTCGGCATGGGCGATTATCTGAGCGCCGCTCGGCCGGGATTCCAAAAAGGCGGCTAGCTCTTGCCGTATCGCCGCCGCCGCTTGTTCGCCGCCGCACCGGGTTATCATGTTTGTATCCTGCGCGGTGGCGATCAGCCGCAACAAGGCCTCGATGCCGGCCTCCTCGATTGTGGCTCCGCGTTCCAGCGCGGCATGGAGGGCTGGCAGGGCAACATCGCTTACGGAGGCAAAGCCGCCGGCCGCCTCGCCGCGTATGCCGGCTAGGCCGTATTGCCTGTAAACCCGCTCCCCGTTGGTTTTGTCCGCCAAGTTGTCCCGCAGGGCGGGCGCGGCAATTTGCCCGGCAAGTGCGAGCGTCTGGCGGTAGGGGGGGAGGGGGCATCCCAGCCTGCCGGCCGCCGCGCAAACGATGCCCAGCGAAAAAATTGCGCCCTTGTGGGTGTTTGCGCCGCCTGTTGCCGCATACATGGCTTCTTCGGCGGCGATTCCCAGCGGGCGCAGGCCGGCGAGCATTTCCCCCGGCGGCCTGCCTCTAAGGGCGGCTCCTGTTTTGGCCATTTTTGCAAAGTACGGGACAAGGGCGGCCGCGCTGTCAACAAAGGTAAAAAAGCCCATGTCGGCGTGGGAGCCGTTGTTCGCACGGTCAACAAGCCCCGGCTTTGGCGTTGCGGCAAGCTCGTATAGCAAGGCGCGCGTGGCGCAATCGGCGATAAACCGCGCATCCTTTGCCGCAAAGTATTCTTCCATTATTTGATGCGTCCGCGCCGCCACTTCTTCTGCCGGGTGGGTGCGGTTTCTTGCGCAATCGTGCCCCGGCCGGTCGCAGATAAGGCAGGGCCGTGTGCCACCCCGCGAAAGTTTTTGGCCGTCCTGCCCGATTACGTCCATGTCGAAGAGCCGGCCAAGCGGGTGTTCGTCTTCCAGCCGGCAAAGCTCTGTTTTTAGGCGGCCGGCATCGGCCACGGCAAGTGCCGCGTCCCCATGCACAACCCACAGGCATTCAAGCCCGGTGGGGGCATCGGTTTTTACGCATTCCGCCAGGGTGTAGCCCAGCCGGCGGAAAAGGACTTCGGCAAGTTTTACCCCCGCGTGAAAACTGCGGTCGGCCAGCGGGGAACGCTTGCGGGGGCCGGCAATGTTCAGCGTGTAACTTACGATTGCGCCGCCCCCGCCGCCTGCGCCCCGGTGTTTTTCCGCCAGGGCCGCCTGCAAGTTAGCCCTTGCCTCTTTTGCGGCAAGAATTTCGTGCAGGCTTGGGTTGTCCACTATGCACTGCCTTGCTTTGTGCCGGCCTGCATATCGGCAAGGGTCTTGGCGGCGTTGCGTATGTGCTGGGCTGTAAGCTCTTGGGCAAGATCGGCATCGCCTGCCGCAATTGCCGCCACGATTTGCCGGTGCTCGCGCTGGGCATCTTGGCGGCGGGTTGGTTTTAAATAGGTCGAAAGAATCATCCGGCTTAAGGTTTCCCTAATCTGCCTTGACAGGTCTGCGATAACCGGGCAGTTGGCGATTTGCGAAAGTTTTTCGTTAAACTCGTCGATAGCTTCGGAGGCGGCATCTTGGTCTTCGGCATTTTCGCTTCGTTCCAAAATTCGCAAAAGCTCGTCAATGCTGGCAGGCGTGGCGTTTTGCGCGGCTCGCCGGGCGATTACCGAATCTACAAGTGTGCGTATGTTGTACAGGTCTTCGCCCTCGTCGATGCTGACCTCGGATATGACAACTCCTTTGTGCGGGTTGTGCAAAACCATTTTTTCGACTTCCAGTTTGCGCAAGGCCTCGCGTACAGGGGTGCGGCTTATGCCCATAGTTCGCGCCAAGGCTTCTTCCATAAGCCGCTCGCCGGGGAGCAGATCGCCGCGCAGTATAGCCTTGCGGATTTTTTGGTACACAACGTCTCTTATGGGTTGCATACGCGATAATTCTATTTTGTTCATTTTTTTTCCAAAAGCGATAGCAGGTTTTAGGAAGGCAAGTTTCCCTAATAATAGTTTTCTAGCATTTTGTCGTATAAGTCCCCGGTATCAATCTTATTCCAGTTTTCCCCATATCGCTCAGCTATTACCACCAAGCCCAAAAGCGACAGCGGGTTAAATCCAGATATTCGAACATCGTTTTTTACCGCCTTCCATGCTGAAATTTCCAACTCGTCATCGGTCAACTCTAGGGAAATTTTATAGCCCATTTTCTCAACTTCAAACAAAGCCGGGTTATAAGTATTCATAGCTTCTGCCAGTTTCATTCTTCCATAATACATCACTTTTGCCCATTTTGTCAATAGGACGGTTTGCGTGCGCGTGCAGTTTGCTCAAAGCGAAAAAAGCTGATTGCCGGCTGCTTCTGTTTTTTTCTAAAAAATTGTACACTGAATTTGCAAGCAGGCCGACATTGTAGGGAAGCACTGATTAACTCGAAGCTAATCAGTGCTTCCCTACGCATTTGCTCATTTTATTGCGCAAAATGCGGGTAAGAGCGATTATTAAATCCTCGATGGGATTTAATAATCGTTTCCATATGGAAGCTAGTTGCGAAAAAGGAGGAAGGATGAGGGGTCTAAATCGGAAATTTGGGGTTATTGCCCTGTTTTTAATCCCTGTTTTTGTTGTTTTGGGGCAGGCCGCCCCTACCGAAACGGTCTATGTTACCAATACCGGGCGGGTGTACCACTTGGACGGCTGCGCTTCTTTGGCGCGCTCGCAAATTGCCGTAGCTCTGATCGATGCTGTCCGCTCGGGGTTTAACCCTTGCTCGCGCTGCCGGCCGCCTGTTCTTGGGGCGAATGTTAGCGACTTTCCGCACGATTATGTTCCATTATACCGTGTCAATTTGGCCGGCAGGAACGATTGTTCCGAGGCGGCTTTTGCCCAAATGCTGCCGGCGGTGGTGATCGGCCACATTGACGGCGACACGGTTCGGGTAAGAATCCCCAATCCGCCGCCGGGCTTGTCCGTTATCGAGGTGGTGCGTCTTTTGGGGGTGGACGCTCCCGAAACTGTACACCCGAACCGCCCGGCGGAACATTTTGGGCAGGAAACTAGCGATTTTGTTAGGCAGGAGCTTTTAGGCCGCACGGTGAGGCTTGCCTTCGACTGGGACTTGCGCGATCGTTTTGGCCGGCTTTTGGCCTACATTTACACGGAACAAGGCCGCAGTTTCAACGCAAGGCTTGTCTACGAGGGTTACGCCGAGGCGCTTCTGGCTTTCCGCTTTCAGTTCATGGACGAGTTCCGCACTCTGGAAACCGAAGCCCGCCGGCTAGAAAGGGGTCTCTGGGCTAGGTAACGGGGGGAATGCTCGCAATTTTAAGACAATCTCCAGGGCTGGGCTTGGATTATATCTTGGTTATTCACGCATCATTTTTTGTCAATTCCCTTAATGATTCAACGCCAATGTCCATGTCTCTTGCAAAGTCGTCTGTATTGATTTTTTCATAGAATTCGTTTAATTTTTGCGTGATGGCTTCTCCGTTATGTTTGGCAATATATTCTTCCAGTGCGTTTACAAGCAGTTTGCTGCGTGTAATGCCCATGTGCTGAGCTGTTTGCTCTGCTTTTTCGTAAAGGGTATCTGAAAGGGATACTGCTATTTTCATGTTTACACTGTAGCGTAAGACTGATTTTTTGGCAATAGGCATTACGGGTGAAGTCTACCGGCTGACAGCAGGGCTGTTTCGATAGTAAATATATCAAAATGCCTGTATCTTTTTTTGTACATCTGTTTTGCCGGCGGGTTCGTCGGCTTTAACAAGTCTATGCTAGATAAGAAGATAGCGTTTTTCCCGAAAAATAATTTCACTTGGCACGGTTTTTGCTATACTATTGGCATGGAGCTTGTGAAAAACAGCGTGTCGGGTATTTCCGGCGAGCTTAAAACCGAAATTGTCAGAAAATCTATTCATTTTCTTGTCGCTTTTGTACCTGCTATTGCCGCTGTAAGTAGGCCTTTTGCAATTGTTTTTCTTGTTGCGGGTACTTTGGCCTATATTTACATAGAAAATTTGCGGCTTTTAGGGATCAGGGTTCCTGTTGTTTCTTCTTTAATCGGCATGGCGGCTAGGTCGAGGGACAGGGGGCGTTTTGTTCTGGGGCCGGTTACTTTGGGTTTGGGGGCGGTTTTCACTTTGCTTTTTTTCCCGCCGCCTTTTGCCGCAATTGCTATTTACGCTCTTGCCTTTGGCGACGGTTTTGCAAGTATTGTCGGCAAGTTTTTGGGCAGGTTGCGCCCGGCGTTTCTCTACGGCAAGAGTATCGAGGGTTCCCTTGCCTGTTTTTTCGCTGTACTAATTTCTGCCTACTGGGTCTCTCTCGACTTTAGGCTGGCTTTAATCGCCGCCGCTTGCGCCACAAGTGTCGAAGCCTTGCCCCTGGGCGATTATGACAATCTGGCTCTGCCGGTAAGTGTCGGCCTGCTGGTAACTCTGGCCGCGTTTTAGGGGCTGGGGCGGCCTGTCCCTGTCTGCTTACTCCGCCACCACCGGGTTTTTAAGCACGCCGATTCCTTCGATTTCAACCTCCACAATGTCGCCGGGCACGATGGGGCTAATGCCCGCCGGGGTTCCTGTGGCGATGATGTCCCCTTCTTCAAGGGTGAACTGATGCGAAATGAATGAAATCAAAAAGGGGATGCTAAAAATCATGTCGGCGGTGTTGGCGGATTGTTTTACCACGCCGTTGATTTTGCAGTTTATATTCAGCGCTTGGGGGTTGCCCAGTTCTTTGAGCGGAACTACCGCGGGACCTATGGGGCCGAAGGTGTCAAATGATTTGCCGCGAAACCAGCCGGAAGGGTCTTGCTTTTGGATGTTTCTTTGGCTGACATCGTTAAAGCAGGTAAAACCCAAAACGTGATCGAGTGCCGCCGCTTCCGTTATGCGTTTGCCTCTTTTGCCGATGATTATTGCAAGCTCGCACTCCGGGTCAACTCTTTCGTTTTTGAAGTTGTAGGCCTTTATGTGCGACGGGATTACAATCGCTTCCCCCGGCCCTATTAGCGTGTTCGGTGTTTTGGCAAAAAGCACCGGCTCGGAAGGCGCGTCCTGCCCGCTGTCCGAAAAAACCTTGCTTTCTTTGACGTGATCCCTGTAATTAAGCCCCACCGCGATAATTTTGCCGGCCTTGATCTCGACTGTGCTGCCGGCGGCTCCCTTTAATGGTAAAACAAGCATTTTATCCCCCTTGGACTTTTTGGCTTTAGAATTTGTTCATACGTTTGCCATGTTTGCCCTCTTTCAAATATACCCCTTTGTCCGCTAAAATGCAACTATAGGAGGAACTATGTCAAACGAGGTTTATTCATTCGACTTGAAGAAATATCACGCGAAAGGGGGGGAGGGGCCGCATATTGTCATAACCGGCGCTATCCACGGGGTCGAGCAGACGGCAACTTATACTGCCGAGCTTGTTTGGGAAAATCTAAAAAGGGAAAAGCTGCTTGGGGAGGTTACGATTTACCCTCTTTGCAACCTTCATGCCGCCAAGGCCAACGAGCGGGGCGCGCCGGAGGACGGCCTTGACTTAAACCGCATTTTTCCGGGCAATCCTTGCGGCTCGTACAGCGAGCAGCTTGCCAGTCATATTTACGGTTTAACGGCGGGCGCAGACTACATTCTGGATTTGCACTGTTGCGGTGTTTACGGCTCGGCTTACACGATGTGTTGGTACAGCCGCCACGGTTTTGCCCGCGAGCTTTGTCGCGCTCTTGGCATCCCGGTTGTTGTCCATACGAAAGGGACGCGGGGGCAGTTTTACATAGAGTCTTGCGAGGAGCGCGGGCAGAAGTGTCTTTTGGTCGAGCTTCCTGGGGGTCAGCCCAACGGGGTGATTGATGTCCCTTCGGCCGAGTTGACGGCGGCAAGGATAATGAACTATCTGAAATACATTGGGGTTATCGAAGGTGAAGGGAGGTTGTCGGACGATGTGCTTTTTTGCGGAACTATGGACGAAAACAACAAGTCTAGTTGCGACGGTCTTTGCGAGCCTGCCGTGCTGCCGGGGGGTTTTGTGGAAAAGGGGCAAGCGATGGCTTTTGTGAACGGCGAGCCTTTCGTCGCGCCTTACGACGCTGTTGTAACGGCGGCTCCGCCCAAGCGATATATTTTTCAGGGTAGCGAAATTGTCAGCTTTGCACCTAGAGCGGAAGTGCAGCCGGGAGAGGTTGTGTACAGGGAGCGCGACGAAAGCGGCTCCAACAAAGGGAAGGTTTGAGGGGGTTGCCTAAAATTAATTTTTAACAGCCCTCTATTTCAACAGCCTTAAAGCTTGCCAGCATTTTGCTTGCGTAATTTCTTACATGGCCGCTTTTGTCGTGCAGGAAATGGCTTGCGTCGCCTTTTTCTGTTTCCGTGCCAAAGGCATCAAGCAATTTGCAGGCGGTCAGGCGGGCTTTTTCATGATCGCCGCGTTGCATTAGATCGTATGCTTTTTTCCAATTTGTTTCATCCGCAAAAATGAGCGTTATGTATGGGACGAAGTTTTTGATTCTTTTGTTTTTGTCGTTGTACAGACTTAAAATTAAATCAAAATCGCTCGCTTTGCCAATATGTTCAAGCGCGAAAAACGCGCATTCACGAGTGGCTTCATCTTTGGATTTTAACAATTGGATTATTTTTTCATGCGATTGTGCAACACGATGCTTGACCAACACATCTATAGCCGTTCTTACGATGTAGGGAGATGAGTCATCCAAACAGGGAAAAACATATTTTTCTGCCGTGGCCGTGTCGAACATTGAGTGGTTACCCAAACATTCAAGAGCGATGCGCTTTTTGTAAGGATCGCTGTCTTGAAAAATAGAGAGCAATTTTTCAAATGACACAACATCGTTTTTATAGGCCAAAGCCTCGCAAGCAACATAAAACAAGGGTAACTCGCAATCCAGCATCGCAAATAATTCTTGCGTGCTTTTGTCAAAAGGCACTTTGACGCCGTTTATGCTAGGCCTCATTTCGATAACGCTCCTTCGGGCTGACATTTTTCGTAAACCGCTATGGCATCGCCGCCAAGTGTTGAGCCGAATCTGCCCCAGTCGGAATCCTTGTACAGCTTGTTGCACGGGCAGTTATCATTTTCTTGAGGATTGCCGTTCATTAGATAACCGCAACCGGCACATCTAAAGTATAAGTCTTTTGACATTCGCCAGCCATAGCCTTCCCCGGTAGCGCGCCAACCGTTACCTAAATACTTATACATTTCCCCGTTATATTCAAGAAGGCTGCCTTGGTCAAAATTACTGTCATTGGCTGTCATTTTTATACACCTTTTCAATCGATTTCATCTGTCCAACTTATTCTTGTGTTTAGCTTTTTGGACACAATCCAATCTTTTAACACAGCCAGCGCGTCATTATATTGCACAATGTATTTGTTAGGCTGTTCTGCAAGTTGGCCAAAATCGTATAACGCTTCTGTAAAGCCTTCCGCCGAGGGGTTGCCCAGGGAAGTCAAATAACAATCGTCTACTTCGTCGTAAAACATCAAAATACAATTTTCGTCCAAGGCGACAGACATTCGCCCGGTATTTTCGATAACAACGTCAACGGTGTAAACGCATTGTTTTTTCCCAGCCAATTCCCCAGAGCGTTTTTTCAATTCTTGCAACCGGTGCTCCAACTGCTCGAAAGATTCCACGCATTCTTCTACAAGGGTGTGGCCATCCCAGCAGTATTCGATCTTCACTTTTTTAGGGTTTTCGTTCAACAAAACGCATCTCCTCCGGCTTGTCGATTGGAAAAATCCACTCCGTATTCAAATTGCTCATAACGTGAATCTCATTGTTTGCAACCCAAAGTTTTTCAAACGGGTTTACCTCGTCGAAAAAAAGCCATTCGATTTTGCCCCCGGCGCTTGTCGCCAAAAGCCACCCGTCGCTGCCATGACTGCCTTCGCCGCAATAGTATTTTCGCCCGGAATGCTCCAAAGAGGCGATTTCGGTAATAAAACTAAACTCTTCGTTATAATCCGTCTGGCTTAAATCGATGGGAACCGCCGGGAGCAAACCCTCCGTGCCTAACCTGTAAAACGAGCCGTCGGTTTTTACCAATCCGTTAATTACTGGGAGTTTTTCCTCTTGCCATTGCTTCGCGATAATATCGATTATAGTCATGCCCCTCCCCTTTGCACATATTCTTCGTACTCCCAAAAAGCTTCATCGCCCTGGCCGTCCAACAGGTTGTTTACTGTGTGTGAAATAATGTTTATCCAGTCTTCAATGGTTTGGATTTGCTCCTGTGTTATAAGATTGTTGCTTTGGAGCATTCCGTCTTTGTGTAATGCCCAAGCCCTGCCCAAATGACATATTCCCCACAAGTCGGCAATTACATCCCGGCTAATTTGCTCCGCTTCAAAATCATCCTTCAAGGCTTTAAGGCAGTTTATAATTTCGTGAAAGTTTTCTTCCGGCAATGTTTTTTTGAAAGGCCTAAGTGCGCCTAAAAACCCGCCTGTCCATTTTGGATTGTTCACATCGGGGTTTCGCCCGGAGTGAAAACTTAACAACAGCCTAGCTTCAGAACTTGATTTTATCGTAGTTTTTATACACATTTTGTATCTCGTCCCTTACTTCCATAAGAGCGAACCCCAATAAGTTTTTTCCCCGCCATGTATTGGGGTTGTGCGCTTTTTCATTTTCCTTGCCAAGGCCTATCCCCCAGATTGTGTCCAAGGGGCTGGCTTCTACGAGTATTTTGTTGCCGGTTGACAGCAAATAGCCGCGTAAATCTTCGTCTTGGGAAAACTTGTAGTAGTTTCCGTTTAAGACAATGGAGTATTTTGCCTTGTCCCATGCCGTTTGATCAAAGTTTTTTACCTTTTTGCCCAGGGCTTTCATTTCTTTTGGGTCTTTCGATTTCATTATGGCATCGCAGGTTTCATCATCCTCGAACAGCCGTGCTTTTTCCGCCATCATGTATTGTTCTGCACAGCAATAGTCGTCAATCTCAACGCTAAATTTTGACAAGTGCCATTGCCCAAGGCAGGATTCGTTAATCACACCGCTTTGCGGCTTCCAAAAAAATTCATACTCCAGCTTGCCGCCGGCGTTATATTCGGCGGTGCATTTTTCCCGGCTGTATTGCGGCTCTCCCTTTTTGTTCCATAATTCCACGCCCAAAAAATAAAACTCGTCTTTTTCTTTGTTTTTATGTTCCGGGTTGTATATTCCCCGCCACACTTTTGGTTCGGGGAACATTTTGGCATACGTTTCTTTGTCCTCGTTTGCCAGCGAGCCGAACCACTTCCAAAAATCCTCGGTGTAGCCTTCCCCGGCACCCATGCGCCAGCCTATGCTGTATCGGGTAATGTATGGGTACATGAGCCACAATGGGGGCATTGGTTCTTTTATGTTACTATCCATGTTTGATTGTCCTACCAATTTGCAAAAATGTCAAGCCGGGAGTTCTAGAACTTTGTCAGTGCAAGCGAGTTTGATTTTACCATTGCGTCTACATCGCTGTAGTCCGAAGGTTTTGCCCGTAGTTTTTTGCAGAGGCTGTCATGCACGGGGACAATCCACAAAAGGTTTATCGACTGCTGTTTTAGAAAATCTAAACTTGCAATGCCGGCCTTTTGTTCGCAAACAAAAACCGCCGCATTATACTCCGTGTTAATGGAAAAATAGGCTGTGTGGTAATGGTTAAAAAATGTGTTATACGCCCAAGGGATGCCGGCCAGCGAAGAAATGTTGGAAAAGGCCTTCATTTCGTCAAAAACAAGGCCGTTTTTGTAACAAAATGCCAGTTCTATGAATGGCATTGCTTCCACCCCGGAACGTTGTTCCGTCGGTTGCGGGAACATTCCAAGGCCGATTGTAAAGGCGTATTTGTAACCGTCTTTTTCAAACAGGGCGAGAGCCTTTGTCGGGAACTTTCCGCCGTCAATCGCAAAATACTTTGTATGTTTGCCGAACTTTTCTTCCAACTCGCCAAGATAGCCGCCGCTGTAATCCTTCCATGTTTTTTGAAAATCGCCCGCCCAAAATGTTTTTGCTTTTTGCATTCTTTCGTGCATGGCAAGGGCAGGTGTTAGCGGGAAAGGAAACATGGGCAAATCATTTTGGCCGGAATACTTTGAGTAGCCGGGCGCATCCTCCGTTGTCCAGTACGGAATGGCGCAAATAAGTTCGCCCTTGTTGTAAAGACCGACACTGCGGCCTTCTTCGCCCCAGACAATTTCCAAATCGTCTTCTTGCAGGGGTTGAAGGTCGTCTTTGAAGTCGCAGTGTTTTGTGTGTACTTTCGGCTGTAAACCGTCCTGCATATCGTCCACCGGGTCGTATTCGTCGGGGACAAACACATGGTTTTTTATCCAGCAGTTCGTAAATACTTCCAGCGTTTTCTCTGCAAAGTTTTTTTTGTGCACATACAAATAACAGCAATCATTTTCCGCGACAACTTCTGCCGCTAAATCTTCGACAAGGGGGGAGTCGGAAAAAATTAAAGACGCATCGCTCATCTCACCTCTTTTACCGGTGATTAAACCCCCGCTGGGATTTAATCACCGTTCCCTAAAAGTTAGAAGGTTGCAGCAAGGCCGCATTCGCCGGGTGGTTCCACCTTACGGCTATATCCACAGGGCTTTCGGCGGCAATGTTACGCAAGTTCCTGTTGGCTCCAAGCTCCAGAAGCAGGGAGATAGACTGCGGCGTTCCCCAGCGGGCGGCGTAATGCAGAACATTGTTGCCCGAACTGTCAGTCGCGCTTACAGCCATGCCGGAAAAAACCGCAATGATTGCTTCTTCGCCCCTAAGAATGGCGACCTCCGCCGGGGTTCTGTTGTCAACAGCCAGCGAGAAGGGGTCTGCGCCGGAGTCTGCCAACAGCCTTGCCGTTTCCCAGGCCTCAAGATCAACTGCCCGCCTAAGAGGAGTGCGCCCGTGGGAGTCCACCGCGTTAGTCCTAATCCCTGTGGCAAGAATTTCCCTTACGATTACCGGCGAAGCCCTTTCCGCAATGGCGACGTGCAAGGCAGAGTTGCCAAAATCGTCCAGAGTGTTCATTCTGTTGTGTGCAAGAAGCGACGACACCATGCGCGGCGAAACGCTAAGAGCGGTTTGGAAGGGTGTTCTTTCCCGCGTGTTCCGGGCGTGAATCGAAGTGTCCATTTGCAAAAGCATTGCAGCCACCTCGTAGTTTTCTATGGCGACAGCAAGATGAAGCGGAGTGTCGCCCCGTACATTTCGTACCATTGGGCTGGCTCCCGCCGAGGCAAGCCGCCGGACAGAGTCAACGTTAGCCGCCATTACAGCGTACATGAACGGGGTATTGCCTTCGTTGTCCCGGACTTCAAGGTTCGCGCCCCGCTGGATAAGAAGGATTTCCATGTTGGTATTTTCCAGAATAACCGCATAATGAAGCGAACTTGTGCCCGCCAAAGAAGCGGCGTTTACATCGATGCCGCCGTCAAGCAAGGTAGCGGCCGCGTCCAGCGAATTCCACCTAACCGCAACATGAAGCGTAGAGTTGCCCATGCTGTCGCGGGCGTTAATGTTGGCATTAGCCGTCAAAAGCGCCCTTACAGCCGGCGGGCTGTTTTGCGTTACCGCCGTAAAAAGCGGCGTTTCGCCGGTAGCGTTGGCGGAGTTTGCAAGCGAGGCTCCCCTTTGCGCAATAAATGGAATATGATGATGCAAGTCCCACTGCGCCGCATAATGGAGCATATTGTTCCCCAGCCCGTCCCTTGCGGCAGTGGCAGTGGGGTTAAACAGCCACTGGCGGACACTGTCGGGAGCAGTCAAGGAAAGGAAGAGCGGGCTTTCCCCCGATGTATTGGCCGCAAAAATATCAGCGCCGCGTATAATAAGAAACTCCCCGTTTGCCGCCTGGTTCCTTCTTACGGCAAGGTGAAGCGCGGTGTCCCCGGCGTGGTTTCTGGCGTTGACCGTAGGCCGCCTGTCCAAAATCATCCCGATATGTTCGGTCGCCGCGTTGTTTTCTATAGCGGCATGAAGCATCGTATTTCCGTAGCTGTCGCTTTGAAAAACCGAATCAAGGCTGATCAGCGTAAAAAGAATGTCCCCGCCGTTGCGCAAGGCCAAATCGAGCGGCGTTGTGCCGGCATAGTCGGCGGCAAAAATGTCCGAACCGTAAACCAGCAGGGTGGAAATAAGCCCCACCCGGTTTCTTTGCACGGCGGTAAACAGCGGCGTTCTTCCCTCGATGTTTCTTATTGATACATCCGCGCCGCTGTCCAAAAGCGTTTGCAGAAGATCGGCATCTCGGTTAAGGGTAACGGCGATATGCAAGGGAGAATCCCCGCTGGCATCCCGCAAATTGGGGTTTGCCCCGTGAGCAAGAAAAAGAGCGGCCGCATCCCTGTGGACCGATGCCGGGATACCTATATGCAAGGGGGAATTGCCCTGTGCATCTTGGGCGTTTACTGCCGCCCCGTTCATTAAAAGCAGGGTCATTACGTTTAAGTCGCCGGCACGAGCCGCTTCGTGAAGCGCGGTGGAGCCGGAGTTTGTTTGAATGTTAATATCTGCCCGCCTTTCAAGAATGAAAGAGATCAGCCCGGTGTGGCCGTCGCGGGCGGCATGATGTATGGCGGCAAGGCCGTCGCTTCGGCGAATGTTGTAGTTGGCAGTCCTAGCCGCCGGCGCAAAGTAAGCGAAGATCGGATGCTCCGAAACCGCATTGGCAAGGATCAATTGCTCGGCAATTTCCATGTGGTCGCGGGAGTCCCCCCTAGACAAGGCCAAATCAAGGGCGTTCTGCCCGACATTCGTCCGAGTGTAAACCGGCAGGAAAAGCCCGTAAGAATGCGCCACAGAAAGCACGCTACTTACCGCCTGAATGTTCCCGGCATCGCTTGCCAAGTGCAGAATCGTTCTGCCTTGGGCATCCGTCGATTCTATCGTTGCCGGGGTAAGCAAGGAATTGAAAAACGCATTGCTGGAAGCAAGCGCAATCTGCGCCGGGGACAGGTTGTTCCTTGAGGGGAAATGAATGTCCGCGCCAGCCGTTACAAGCACCCTGGCCACGGAGGGGTCGTCCCTTTCCGCGCTTATTCCAAGCGGGCTTTGGTTGTCATTGTCCAGAACATCGATTTCTGCGCCCAGGGAGATGAAAAACGCTGCAAGGATGGGGTCTTCCAGCATTGCGGCATGATGCAAGGGCGTTTTGCCTGCCGGGTCGCGGGCGTTTACATCGACTTCCCCAAGGAAGAGGTCCATCGCTCTTGTGTCCCCGCTTTCGAGCATGACCCATACGTTATCCGCCTGAACCGGGATTGGCTCCGGGGTGCTGCTGCAACCGGCGAGCAGTGGCAGAAAAACAGCCAGAGCGAATATAACGACAGTATTAAAAAATGCAGACTTTTTCATGTTTCTATCATCGGCAAATGCCAGAAAAAAGTATAGGCGGAACTGGGTTCCGGCGGAACAACGTTCCGGGGGCAGATGCCCCTACATCAGTTTAAACTCTTTTGCGCTTTCGCACAAGGCCCCGTTCCAGCGGGACAGGTTAAGGTACAGCCGGCGGACTTCAACATCATCTATGCGCACCGCTCGGCGTTGCAGCCGCTTGAATGCCCCGGAGATTGCCGTGCTTATATCGACCTGTCCCATCTTCGTATGTTCGAGTATTTTGTACCAAGCATAGTGGTAAAACACATCCCAGGGGTCTATTTCCGAAAACCGCTCGACGCGCAAAAGGTTCTGCATATTTTGAATGGCTTCGTTTTTGCCCTTGTCGGACAGGTGGCAAAGGGAGAGCGACTGGTATGTCGAAATAATCCGCTTGAAGAGGTCGGGATAGGCAAAATACATTAGCTCGCACTGGGCAAAGCCGCTTCGCCAATCGGGTTGTTCGGTAAAGTAAAAATCGATTTTATATTCAGCCTTGCCAAGGGTTTTGGAAAGTTCCAAGCATCTTTTGTGGTCAGAGGCCATGTAAGCGGCTTCTAGCTCGAACAGATCGGCATCTGCGCCGCCGGTTAAGGGTTTGGGAACCAGCGGGTTCAAAAGATACACCCTTGCGCGGTAGTGCCAGGCGGCCAAAACCTGTTCTTTTTCGCCGGAGCTTCGGTCAAGGGGGTTTTTGCGAAGTTCCTCGAAAATGTCCTGCGCTTTTTTGTAAGAGCCGATTTCAAAGGCGATTCTGCCTTCCATAAAACGGGCGCGATCCGCCCAACCGGTGCGGCCTGCCTTTACGGAAAAGTCAAAGGACTTGCCGGCGAGCAAGGCGGCCTGCGACAAGTTCCCAAAAAGATACTGGTAAACTGCGGCATAATAATAGGAAATACTCAGTTCGTAATGGTTGTCGGCCTTTTCCGCCGCCGCTACTGCAAAGCTCAGGTAATCCACGGCCTGGCCTATCTGCTGTTTGGAAAGGTGCGCAAGCGAGAAGAGCCGGTACAACTGGGGCAGGCAATAGTTGTTTTTATCTTGGCTTAACATCACCGCTTCTTTTATCGTTTTCATTGCGGCGGCGGTATTTCTAGTTCCTAGATGATAAGCTGAAATGTTTACCAGACTTTGAGATTTTAGAACGGGATGATTGGCGCACTCCGGCATCGAGCTATTAAAGATTGCGTAGATGTCCTGTTCACTGCCTAAAAGCAGGAAGCGCATGGTTTGCAAAATATAGCGGACTGAATCTGCCCTGTCGTCGCCGGATATTTTTTTCAACTGCCACGTTTTGTCGGCCAGCAAAAGGCTGGCAAAGGTTCCTCGGTGCAGGTCGGAAACAATGGCTTCGACTATCAATTGTTCGCTTATTTTTGTCGTCTCGTCAAGCTCTTTTATGACGGAAAGCAGCCGGAAGCAGGGGCTGATTTTTCCCCGTTTGACCCAGGCCAAGAGCCGTCTTATTACCATCGCTTTGATCGGCTCCGTTTTTTTTCCTAGAACCTGCTCTGCCTTAAATAGGAAGCCTTCGATGCTGGGTTCGGTGTCTACTGTGCTTTCTATTACGCCCATTCCGACGAGAAACGACAACACTTTGGAGACCATTTGCTGGTTTTTGCCTTCTTCTTCCATTAATTTGGGGAAAAGGCTGTAGGGGTAATGCCGGCCAAACAGAAACAGGGTGTAGGCGACTTCCACAAGTTCGCTTGGCAGGCTGGATAAATTAAAGCTGTCCTGTTTTACGGCTTCGGTTTTTACAATGCGCTTAAAAACATATTCCCACTTGCGCAAGCTGTCTATGCTTAGGCTTTCTTCGCAGGTTCCCATTACAAAAAACTTGCCGACAAGATCGGCCTGTGTCCCGGCAAAGATGTCAAAGAGGACTTTTTCCGCCGATTTTTCGACAAGCTGTATGTCTATGAGCAAAAGCACTGGGGCGCGTTTTTGGGCTGTGGCCATGTTAAAATAAACTTCGAGTAGTTTGGCAAAGAAGTCCTGCGTTTTTTGGGCGAAAAACGGGGTTACTTCGTCGCGCAGGCGTTCTTTGAACAAGGCTTCCCACATTTTGTCAATTTCGGCCACAGCACTCGCAACGGCCTTGGCCTCGGCTTGTGCATCGGCCAAGGCGGCCGCCAAAGCCGCATTTTGCTCCACCTGGAAGATTTCCTCGACTTGCACATCAATTTGCACATCAGCCTGCTCCGCGATTTGCGCCGAATCCTGTTCCGCAACTTGCCCGGCAGGCTGTGCGGCAAGCTGTGCTTCCGATTGCGCGGCAAGCTGTGCCGCGTTTTGCGCCGCAACCTGCGCAGCTTCGGAAAAAACGGATTGCAATCTGGGGGTATAAGCATCGATAAGCGCGTTAAGTGCGCCCCTGCCAAAGCAGACGGCCAGCGGGGGAAAGCCGCCGTTCAATCCTTGGCAATAATGGCGCAAGCTTTTGCGTTTGTTGGAAAAAGCCGGCCCCAAAAGAAGGGTGTTCCGGGTAGCCCCTTGAGCCAGCCGCAAGCTGATGTTTTCCACCAGCACCGATGTCTTTTTTTCCCCGGAGCTTAGGTTTTTCAAGTCCCTTAGCCGGTAAAAGCCGCGTATTTTGTGCTTTTTCACCATTCTTTTTTCGAGCCATTTTTCCGGCTCGTCAATAATGGCATAGGGAGCCATGCCTTTGGCCGCGTCTTTGTCGAAAAAAATGCCGCCGCCGCAAATGGAAAGCACTCGGCTAACCTGTTCTGGGGTGTCAATTGGCGCTTTGCTGATTATCATGGAGTAGCCGTAAAGCAGGTCTTCTTTTTTTTCCAGTGTTTCTTCGATTATTTCCAAGAGTAGGCGCATATCGAGCCAAAAACCGATGGCATTTTCGTTGAAGGCGGCTTTTAGAAACTGCCTGTCCCCGGTGCTTTTTCCCCCTGCATCGGTTATCGACTTTAGGATAGTTTTTTCCAACTGCCGCATTAGCACGGGGCGTGTGCGCTGGAGCTGGCTTTTAAATCGGGTGTAAAAAAGAAACTCTGCCATTCCCCTAATTATACGCTATTTTTCGATTTTGAAAAAGCCATAAAAACAGAACCCGGCAGTTTTTTTGCGAAAAAAAACGCAAACGGTTACCCTAAAGAGAGAAAACCCCGCCAGCCGAACACGGAGGGTTTGCTTTAGGGGCAGGTAACCGGCGGCCGAACCCCTGCCGGGCGATTTAGGGAAACGCTGATTAGCTTCGAGGTTGCCTTAATCTTGCTTGCAGACCCCCTATTGACGAACCGCCAAAATGTGCTATAATTTTAAAATGGCATACAAAGAAAAGGCGGCGGTTTTCAACAAGCTCTCATTCGGCGACGTTGTAGACGAGACCTGCGAGCGCCTTATGGAAAAGCAGGTAAAACACTGTATTCAGCGCATTTGCGAAATGCAGAATTCCCTGGCCGTTTTGGAACGGGAACTGGACGAGTTTATAGCGGAAAGGCCTTTGCCGGCCCAAAAAACCGAAAAAGAATGAAGGATTTCTTCTAGCCACGAATGAAAAAATCTTTTGTTTTGTTTTCCGTGGCGGGCATTTTTCTTTTTTTTGCTGCATGGGAGGCCCTAGCCCAGTTGCGGGGGAACGAGCTTTTGCTGCCGGGGCCAGTGTCCGTCATGCGAACCTTTGCCAGCCTTGCCGCAAGCGAGCGTTTTTGGCTTGCGCTCTGGGGCAGCTTTTACCGGGTGGCCTTTGGAATGCTTGTTTCCGTACCCTCTGGCATCGCCGCAGGCATTCTTATCGCCTTGGACAAACGCATAGAGGCACTGTTAAAACCGGTACTCATAGCGATTTCGGCAACGCCAGTAATCTCGGTAATACTCATCGCGTTTTTGTGGTTCGGACAGGAACGCACCCCCGTCTTCACAGCCTTTCTGATGATCTTTCCCATAATAACCGCAAACACAATCGCCGGGATAAACGCCATCGATCCAAAACTGAAAGAAGTTTTTGACATTTACCGCCTGTCCAAAAAACAGCGGCTTTTATCGCTCTACATCCCCGGCATCGCCCCCTTTGTGTTAGGTGCATTGCGAAGCGGCCTGTCGTTGTGCTGGAAAGTCGTCGTCGCCGCTGAGGTAATGGTACAGCCGGCACGCGCCCTTGGAACCGGAATGCAGAACGCAAGGGCACAGCTTGAAACAGCGGAGCTTTACGCATGGACTGCCGGAACGATACTTGCCGCCGCCCTGTGCCAAGCGGCGTTAAGCGTCATTCTGGGCCTTATGCAAAAACGCAGGTGAAACCAATGAAAACCCCGTCTGAAAAAAGCGCAATTTCAATCCGCAACTTGGACTTTGCCTTTAACCCCGGCAAGCCCGTTTTCAAAAACCTGAACTTGGAGGTGTCCGGCGAGAACAGCCCGGCGGCAATACTCGGCGCGTCTGGCTGCGGGAAAACTACCTTGTTAAAACTAATCGCAGGGCTTTTAACGCCGGGCGCAGGCGACATTGCGGCCGGGGCGGCAAGCATGGTGTTTCAAGAATCCAGATTGTTGCCTTGGAAAACCGCGCTGGAAAACATCTGCCTCCCCATAACGGAAAAACTTGGAAAAAAAGAAGCGCAAGAGGTCGCCCGGCATTTTCTGGAGCAGGTTTCCCTTTCGCACAAGGCGGATTCCCTGCCCAAGGAGCTTTCCGGCGGGGAGCAACAGCGGGTAAACCTGGCCCGTGCTTTTTCCTGCCCGGCAGACATTCTGCTAATGGACGAACCCTTCCAGTCCCTCGACATTCCCCTGCGGATAAAACTTATGGATTTGTCGCTTTCGCTTTTGGAAAACTACCCCCGCCTTGCCGTAATCGTAAGCCACGAACCCCGCGAGGCCGTTTATCTTGCCCAAAGGGTTCTGGTCTTTGGACAATCCGGGCAAGGCATTATCCACGATGAAAAAATAGACCTTGCCCGCCGGGACAGACGCTACGGCTCTTTCGCAATGGGCGAAATCGAACAAAGGCTACTTGAAAAGTTAGGCTATGTGCAGTAAACTTATTTTGAAAATGTGAAACTTCGATGTGCAAAAACGAAGGAGGTGAATGTGTTTTTTGCTTTAGAGGAGTACAGCCTTTTCGTACAGATTTTGCTCGTTTTTAATATAGCCATGTCAGCAATATTTTCGATAGGCTATTCTTATCAAGTGATCTATCTGCTGGCTCCTTTCGTTTTGAAAAAACGTGAAATGCCGGCGGCCGCACCGCGCATATATAACTATGCCGTGTTAATACCGGCAAGAAACGAATCGCAGGTTATTGAACAACTTATCGCCAGCATTCACCGCCAGACCTACCCCAAGGAAAACATAACAATTTTTGTAGCCGCCGATAATTGCAGCGATGACACCGCCGCAATAGCAAAAAATGCCGGGGCGCGTGTCTGGGAACGCTTTAACAAAAAGCAAGTCGGAAAAGGATACGCCCTTGATTTCCTGTTTGGGAAAATATTTGAAAGTTACGCGCAAAGCGATTTTGACGGCTTTTTCGTGTTCGATGCCGACAACCTTCTTGACGAAAATTATATCGCAGAAATGAACAAAACATTTAACCGGGGGCATAAAATTATAACAAGCTACAGAAACTCTAAAAATTATGCCGAAAACTGGTTATCCGCAGGTTATGCCCTTTGGTTTTTGCGCGAGTCAAAGTTCATGAACAATGCGCGTATGCTACTCGGCACAAGTTGCGCCATATCCGGCACAGGCTTTTTGGTTTCGGCGGATATAGTGCTTAAAAACAATGGCTGGCCTTTTTTTACGTTAACCGAAGACATAGAGTTTTCGGTGCATAACGCGATAGCCGGCAATCGCATAATGTATTGCAAGGCGGCGATTTTTTACGATGAACAGCCAGTAACATTCCGCCAGTCATGGGATCAGCGGTTGCGTTGGGCAAAAGGGTTTTATCAAGTTTTTGGCAAGTACGGGGCGGTTTTAATAAAAACGATGATAAAAAAACGCAGTTTTTGCGCCTTCGATATGTTTATGACAATATGGCCTGCCGCAACCTTTACGGCAGTTACAATGCTGTTTAACCTTGCGGTGATAGCTTTTTCTTTTGCGCTGGGTTTTGACGCATCCGCTATCGGCGGTTTGTTTGCCTCTGCCGTGATTACTCTGTACATATTGCTTTTTACGATAGCGAGTATAACTGTCGCTACAGAATGGAAGCGGATACACTGCCAGGCCTTCCTTAAAATTGCCTACCTTTTTGCTTTCCCGGTGTTCATGCTTACATACATACCAATCGCAATGGCGGCACTGTTTAGGCGGGTCGAATGGAAGCCCATTGCACATAACGCCGTGAAAACACTCGAAGAAGTGCGCCGGGGCATTTAACCCGTCTGCCGGCTCGCTAAACAACCCCGCGAATTTCGCCCACACTGGCAAGCCCCTTGGAGTCCAGCCATGTTTGCAGACCTTCCAGAATTTCCAAGGAGATAAGCGGGTTGATAAAGTTCGCACTGCCAACCTGCACAAGATGCGCCCCGGCCATGATAAACTCGATAGCATCTTGCGCGGTAGTTATGCCGCCAATGCCCATAACCGGGATAGACACCGCCTTAGCCACCTGGTGAACCATACGCAAGGCGATTGGCTTTATTGCAGGGCCAGAAAGCCCGGCATAAATGTTGTCAAAAACCGCAGAGCGTTTTTCCGTGTCGATAGCCATAGCCGGAAAAGTGTTCACCAGGGAAAGCGCGTCCGCGCCCTCATCTTGGCAAGTGCGGGCAACGCCGACAATGTCGTTGGCCGCCGGCGAAAGTTTTACCACAAGCTTGTGCTTGCAAACCGCCCGCACCTTGCGGACAACTTCCCCGGCACGATCGGCATCTGCGCCAAAAATCGCGCCGCCAGCCTTTAGGTTAGGGCAGGAAATGTTTAGCTCTAACAGATCGAAACTTGCGGCGTTCAAAAGTTCCACGGCTTCAAGATAATCATCGATTGAGTGCCCGGCCAAGTTTACGATAACGGCCGTCCCCAGAGCCTTCATCAAAATCAGCTCCCGCTCGATAAAGCACCTAACGCCGGGGTTTTCCAACCCGACGCTGTTCATCATACCGCTGGCCGTTTCCCAAACCCGGATGCCGCCATTGCCAGAGCGGGCGTTCAAGGTAAGCCCCTTGGAACAAAGCCCCCCAAGGCGGCCTGGGTTAAACCATTCCCGGAGTTCCTGCCCAAAGCCGCAGGTTCCAGAGGCAAGCACGATGGGGTTTTTGAAAACCACCCCAGCGAAATTTGTTTCAAGCGATGCTTTCATAAGCCGAATACCTCTTGCGCCGGGAAGACCGGCCCGTCGCGGCAAACTTTTTTACGCCCGCCGGCCGCCGCGCAAGAGCAGACAAGACAAGTCCCAATGCCGCAAGCCATGCGAGCTTCCATAGAAACGTACAAACTGCCGCCTTTGCCCGCTGCCTTGCATTTTTCGTAAAGCGCGTTCATCATGGCGGGCGGGCCACAACTGAAGATGTAGTCGTAAGCGGCCGGCTCAACATCGTCCGGGATAAGGCCGTAGGTGTTTACGGTAAGCCGGTTTGCCACGCCTTCAAATTCCTTCAATAGAAAAGGCTCGCCGCTGAAACCGAGATATGCGTCAACCTTGCCGGCACCGATTGACATGATCTGCTTGGCGGCAAGGTAAAGAGGGGCGCAACCCGCGCCGCCGCCGACAATGGCCGCCGTCCCGTCAAGCGCGGGAAAGCCGTTCCCCAACGCGCCAAGCAGTTTTACAGAATCGCCCGGTTTAAGCGCGGCAAAAATTGCGGTTCCCCTGCCAATCACCCGGTAGACAAAGGCGGTGCGCCCACCGCCGGCATCGAAAACGCTCAAGGGGCGCGAAAGAAGCGGCTCGGTATCCCAGGCCCTCATCATGTAAAACTGGCCGCTTTTTACTGGCAGCGGATTTTCTACTTCCATTAAATAGTAACCGCCGCCAAGCGCCCGGTTGCCCGCCAGCTTGTAGCTTGAAAAGTTCGGCCAGTCTATCGTTTTCATCTTTCCAGCTTGCGGTGAACGTGCCGCCCCGGCGCATCCGCCGCCGCGCCGTATTTCTCGCGCCGCCAGGCGGCGTACTCGCTCCAGTTGCCGTCGTACCAGAGTACTTCGTCATCCTCGAAAGCCAAGATGTGCGTGGCAACCCGGTCTAAAAACCAGCGGTCGTGGCTGATCACTAGGGAGGCCCCGGCGAAGTTGTCCAAGGCTTCTTCCAACGAGCGCAGGGTGTTCACGTCGAGATCGTTTGTCGGCTCGTCCAAAAGCAGGACGTTGGCCCCTTCCTTTAGCATGAGGGCAAGGTTGAGCCTGTTGCGCTCGCCGCCGGACAGTATGCCGACTTTTTTTTGCTGGTCGCCGCCAGAAAAGTTGTACCAAGCGCAGTAGGCGCGGGAGTTGACTTCGCGTGCGCCGGCGGCATCGCCCAGTTTGATGAGGTCAAGGCCGCCAGAGAGCTGTTCCCACACGCTTTTTTCCGGGTCAAGCGAGGCTCGCATCTGATCGGCGTAGCCTAGTTTGACGCTTTCCCCAAGCCGAAGTTCCCCGCCGTCTGGTTTTTCCTCCCCAGTGATGATTTTGAAGAGGGTGGTTTTGCCCGCACCGTTGGGGCCGATTATGCCCACGCAGGCGCCGGGAGGGACGGCGAACTCCATTTTGTCAAAGATGAGCCGCTGGCCGAAGGATTTTGAAAGCCCGGCGGCCTCGATTACAAGGTTGCCTAGGCGCGGGCCGGCGGGGATTGTGATCTTGCTTAATGCCTGCCCGCCTTTTGAACGTTCCCGCTCGTCATCTTGAAAAAGTTTTTCGTAGTGCGTTATGCGCGCTTTGCTTTTTGCGTGCCGGCCTTTGGGACTCATGCGTATCCATTCAAGCTCGCGCTGAAGGGTTTTGCGCCGGTCGCTTTCGCCTTTTTCTTCCTGTGCTAGCCGCGCTTCTTTTTGTTCTAGCCAGCTTGAGTAGTTGCCTTTCCAAGGGATGCCTTCGCCCCGGTCAAGTTCGAGTATCCAGCCGGCGACGTTGTCCAGAAAATATCTGTCGTGGGTTACGGCGATGATGGTGCCGGCGTATTGTTGCAGGTGCCGCTCGAGCCACGCGACGGTTTGTGCGTCAAGGTGGTTGGTCGGCTCGTCCAAAAGCAGGATGTCGGGTTTTTGCAGGAGGAGCCGGCAGAGTGCGACGCGCCGGCGCTCGCCGCCGGATAGGTGATCGACTTTTTCGTCGCCGGGGGGGCAACGGAGGGCTTCCATTGCGAGTTCCAGCCGGCTGTCAAGGTTCCAGCCGTCGGCGGCTTCGATTTTTTCTTGTAGTTCGGCTTGTTTTGCGCCGAGTTTGTCGTAGTCGGCGTCTTCTTCGCCAAAGGCTTCGCTTACTTTGTCAAACTCTGCAAGTAGCTCGACGATTTCTTTGGCTCCTTCGGCGACGATTTCTTTGACGGTTTTGCCGTTTTCCAAATGCGGTTCCTGCTCTAGGAAGCCGATTGTGTAGCCGGGGCTTACGGATGTTTCCCCTGCGATCTCTGTGTCCACGCCGGCTAGTATTTTCAGTAGCGATGACTTGCCCGAACCGTTTAGGCCGATTACGCCGATTTTGGCTCCGTAAAAGTAGGAGAGGCTTATGTCTTTTAACACTTGTTTTGTCCCGTGTTTTTTGGAAACCCGGTGCATCGAGTAAATTATTTTTTTATCGTCTGTTGTAGGCATATTTCAAATGTAGCACATTCGAGGGTTTGTTGCTAGTGTCTGGGGATTAAGGCTCCGGTTGGCGGCTTGCCGGGCTTTCACTCGCCAAGCCCCAAACAGGGCGGCCGCTCGCCGGGGTTTCCCTGCAAGTCCCCAAAACAGGGGAGCCGTTTGCCGAGCTTTCACTTGCCAAGCCCCAAACAGGGTGGCCGCTTGCCGGGCTTTCCTCGTCAAGCCTCCAAACGGGGCGGCCGCTTGCCGGACTTTCACTTGCCAAGCCCCCAAACGGGACGGCCGCCTGCCGGGCTTTCCCCCGCAAGCCCCCAAGCAGGACGGCCGCTTGCCGGACTTCACCCGCCGAGTCCCAAACAGGGGAGCCGCCCGCCGGGATTGCCCCGCGGAGCCGCCAAACGGGGCTGTCGCTTGCAGGCTTGCCCCGCGAAGGCGCCAAACGAGGCCG
>WRKI01000351.1 GCA_009778155.1 Spirochaetota bacterium | reverse complement strand
CCCTCTGCCCGCCGCCAGCCCGTCGCCGCCAGCTCCCGGTCGCCCGGCCGCCAGCCTGCCGCCCACAGCCTGTCCGTCGCCACCCGTCGCGCCCTGCCCCCCAGTCGCCCCTTGTCCGTCGCTACCAGCCCCCGGCCGTCCGCCAGATGGCCCGTCCGCCCGGTGGCGCAAATAGTCGGAGCGGGCGGCCAGCCTGTCCGCCCCGAAAAAATCCGCGGCGGCGGCAATACAACCCTCGCGCTCCACATCCGACCCCAGAACGTCGAAAAAAGGAAACAAAAAAGCCAGAGCCGAACTTTTTCCGTGCGGCGAAGAACAGTCAAAAAGAGACCTGCCACGAAAAATTAAGTACTCAAAATCAACTATAACATTTTTTACGGAAACATTCAAGAGGTGGGAACCAAATTTTTGCAAAATTTCTGCAGGATCGTTTAAATGTCGGCCGCTAACCGCCGCCGCTTTACCATCAACTTCAAAAAAAACATCCTTTCCCGCCGCCGCCGCCAAAGCCCCCCCGACAGAACAGGAAAAACCATACTTGCGGCAGAGAACAATAGCGTTGAACGCCGCCCTTTCGCCGGCAGAATCCGAGTCGAAAAGAAGCACGACACTGTCGGCAAAACGCCGCAAAAGCCTCGCCTGCCCCTCGGAAAAAGCAGTGCCCAAAGGAGCCACCGCATTGGAAACACCCGCCTGGTGCAGGGCAATCACATCAAGATAACCCTCGGCAATACAGACCGTTTTCGTACGCCTTACCTCCGGCAAGGCAAGATCGAAAGCGTAAAGCACATCCCCCTTCTTGTAAATATCGGTTTCCGGGGAATTGATGTACTTGGGCGCGCTACCGCGAACGCCCCCGCCGTCGGACAAAACCCGCCCGCCGAAAGCCACCACCCTGCCCTGCCTGTCTGAAATAGGAAACATAAGCCGCCCCCGGAACAAAGGAAACCCCCTGCGATCTCGCGCGAACAAACCCGATGCGTCAAGAAAATCCCGCGAGTAACCCTTTTTTTGCAAAAAACCGTACAAAAACCCCGCATCCTGCGGCGCGAAGCCAAGACGGAAACGCTCAATCATTTCGCCAGAAATCCCCCTTTCTTTAATATAATGAAAAGCGCCCCCCCCTTCCTCTTTTTTAAGCAAAAAATGCGAAAAAGTTCCGGCCGTGCGAGCGTAAAGCTCCAAAAGCTCCTTTTCCCGCTTGAAACGCCCGCTTTCAAGCTCGTCAGAGCCGCCCCCCCCCTCGTAAACCACCTCCACCCCCAGCCTTGCGGCCAGGGATTTAAGCGCCTCTGGATAAGAGAGGCCGTCCATTTCCATAACGAAGTTTACAAGCCCGCCGCCGGCTCCGCAGGCAAAGCAATAGTAGCTCTTTAAGTCGGGGTCAATTTTAAGAGAAGGGGTCTTTTCCCGCCCGCCGGCATGGAAGGGGCAACGCCCCCAAAAACGCCCGCCCCTCTTTTCCAAAGCGATATAGTCTTGGACAAGGGCGGCCGCGTCCATGCGGTCGGTAATTTCTTTGATGCAGGATTTTGCAATATAACTCATTTAGATTCGGGGAAAACCCCCGCAAAAAAAGCCGCCGGCAAGCCTTAAACCAAGGCCGGCCGGCAGCCCCCTACAAAGGCATGAAAGGTCAGTGGTTGTAAAATTACTCCCAATTAAACTCACACAAAGGCACGAAGGCACAAAGGAGGGATTATGATAAGACTTGAGCCTTCCTTTTGCCTCACAATAAAGCATAATAGGAGATAATCTAGGGACTAAGAGGCACTTTCTAAGCAAAACTTTGTGCCTTTGTGCCTTAGTGTGAGATACTTCCGATAAAATAATCGTCAAACCCCCGGTTCGTGTCGTTCATGCGTTTGTCGTGGCCGGCAGCCCCCTACAGAAGGCCGGCCGCGATAAGAGGGCCAGCCCTGTTGTGCTCGTCAAGCGTCCTTGAAAAATGATGGTTCCCCACCTGCGCGTTGATCAGACGGAAAAAAAGATACTCGGTTTCCGCCGGATACAGAGCCGCATTAAGCGAAATAACGCCAGGGGCGGAAATCGGAGCCGGCGGCAGGCCGCGCACAAGATAAGTGTTGAAAGGGCTTGGAATCGCCAAATCCCTGTAAAAAAGCCTCGTCGGATGCGGCAAACCTAAAATTTCGGTAATGACATACTCGACCGTGGCGCAGGACTGAAGCATCATCCCTATGCGCAGCCGGTTGGCAAAAACCCCCGCCATGACAGCCGCCTCCTGGGGCACGCGGTACTCGCGCTCGACAATCGAAGCCAGAATCACGACTTGGTTAAGCTCTTCCCGGCTAAGCCCCATCGCCGAGGGGAAGTTTTCGTAAAGACGCGCGAAAAAGTTTTCCGCCATAGCCCGCACAACCCGCTCTGCCGGATAGCCGGCGGGGAAAAGGTAAGTGTCGGGAAAGAGGAAGCCTTCCATGCTTTCGTTGGGAATGTCAAAGTAGGCCAGAATTTGCGGGTCGGCCGCCGCCTGAATAAAGTCGGCCGCAGGGACAATGCCCGCCTCTTCCAGAATAATCGCCGCCCTTCTTATAGTAGCGCCCTCCGGGATAGTAACCCGAAGCATGACTTGCCTGCCGGCCACAAGAACGCTTCGTATTTCAAGCTGGCTGGAAGGCGCGGCCACAAAGAAGGTTCCCGCGCGGATAAAGTCGCCGCTCAAACGGGCGGCCAAATCCCAGAAACGGCTGGAGCGGATAAGCCCGGCAGCCTCCAGCCGGCGGCCGACCGACTGGGAGCTTTCGCCGGGGCGCACATCCACATAAAAGCCGCCCGGCATCCGCCTAATCCCAAGGCCGTCGTCCTCAGCCTCCACGCCGGAAAGCCCTGCGTAAATGTACACCGGCGCGTCCCCGCCGCGCGCCAAAGCCGCGCCGGAAAGCGGCGGCGGCGAGTTGAAGTGCATAAACGCGCCCAAGGCCGAAAGGCCAAAAAGCAAGCCCAGTCCTACAAACAACGCCAGAGCAATGACAAGCGGCTTAAGCGATTTGTTTTTTTTCATATTTTTTTTCATAGATTTAACTCCTTCCCTTCGCAGGCAAGCGAAATTTCAAGACCCTTTATGTCCATACGTTTAAGATACCACTGAGCAGAATGGAAAATTCCATAGAGCTTGCGGTCGTTGTAAAGCGGCTCGTGGTGGAACATCACCATGTGCTTGATCCCCCAGTTTACGGCAAAGTCCACAGCCGACGTGAAAGAACTGTGCCCCCAGTTGTACTTTGTTATAGCTTCGCCCATTGTGTACTGGCAGTCAAGCACTATCATGTCGGCGTCTTGGAAAAAGGCCGAATTGTCGCGCGTTTTCATGAAGTCCGGGGCGGTAAGCTCGACATCGGTGGCGTAGATGAACCGTTTGCCCTTTTCGCTTATGCAGTACGCAAAAGAGTCGCCCGGATGGTTCAGTTTTTTGAAGCTGATCTGCCGCCCGTCAATTTCGAGGGGAGCCTTAATCAGATTGAAGGTTTTCGCCGATCCTGTCTTGTTAAAGTTGACCGGGAAAAAAGGTGCGCCCATCTGGGTATTGAGAGCCTTTTCAAGCTGGGTTTTTGGGGAGTAAAAATCCAGCTTTACCGAGGGGTCGTAAAGGGGGCCGAAAAAGGGCAGTCCCTGCAAGTGGTCCCAATGAAAATGGGACAGAAAAATGTGGAACTGTTTGGGAGACGGCGAAAAAACTTCTGCCGCATGGTTGCCAAGCTCGCGCAGGCCTGATCCGCAGTCAAAAACAATGCAGGTTCCCGTGTCTTCGAACAAGACGCTTACGCAGGGCGTGTTGCCGCCGACAGCTCCGAAAAGCCAAGGGGGAAGGCCGGCAAGAAAACGCTCCTTGCTTTCGACATCTTTTAGGTCTTCAACGGTGAGTTGTTCCAGAATTGCCGAAATCTTGCTTTTTATCTGCGAAGAGCTTTTGACTACCGGTATGGAGCCGCGCACCCCCCAAAAATGAATACGCATTTATGCCTCCCTGGCGCCTTGCGAATGCTGATTATAGTCTTGTTTTTCGATAAACTCCTGCTCTCCCTGCAGTTTTAAGTACGAAAAAATTTTATCCGCGCCGTGCAATTCGCCGCAGTTCATGCCCGGACAGTCCCCTGCGGCCGCCTCCCATGCGGCCGGGCTTTCCAGCACGCTTTGCCAGAAGGGGTAGGCTCTGCACTGCAGCGGCCGCGCATCATAAACGGAACAGCCGGCATCCCAAAAGATGCAGTCGAAGTTGGCTTTTTCTTCAAGGGCAAGGCACTGCCGCCCCTCTTTTATGCCCCAGCGACAGAAGGTTTTGACAAAGGCGCGGCTGTCCATTTTTAGCCGGCCTGCCATCCTCTGGAGGTCTGGTTGAGATAAAAAAACATAGCCGCTTTCGTGCCTGCAGCAAACGGAACAACGCTTGCATGAAAATTTAAGGCCGCCGGCATAAAACACTTTCCGCATCATGACTAACTAATAATATACCTGATTTCCGCGCTTTTTACAAGAGCCATTTTGCAGCTTCTGCCGGGGATTTTAAGAAGAAACCTCACGCCAAGGCTCGATTCGGAATAAGCTCACACCAAGACACGCTTGGAGCAGGCTCGATTCGGAATAGGTTCACACAAAGGCACGAAGGCACAAAGGCACAAAGGGAAGAGGAAGAAGGGCGATGACAGCGGGTGCCGCTTTCTGTCCGCTTGCTGTCTGCCGGCCGCAAGCGGATAAAAATCAGAATTTTTGTTGCCTCGCGCATCCCATCTTCTCTTCCTCCCTTTGTGCCTTCGTGTCTTTGTGCCTTTGTGTGAGATATTTCGATGGTGCCTTTGTGCTTTGGCGTGATCTTTATCCAAAAGCGCTATTGACAAAATCGTCGCCAAACGGTACAATGAAAGCGTATTATCCGGGGCGCGCTGCCTTGGGGCGTCCCATAAACTGTCATTTTTAAGGAGGACGAGGGTGCGAATAGAGCAACATCCTGTTTTGAATTTCGAGCGCGGGGAAAAAACTGTTTTTTCATTTGACGGGCGGGAAATCGAAGCCTATGCCAGCGAGACAATCGCGGCCGCCCTTCATGCCGCCGGGGTCAAGGAGCTTGGCAAAAGCCAGACCCTGCACAGACACCGGGGGCTTTTCTGCGCCATCGGCAACTGCTCCTCCTGCCTTATGGTGGTGGACGGGCAGCCAAACATCCGCGCCTGCGTGGTCAAGGTAAGGCCGGGAATGAAGGTGGAAACACAAAAGGGGAAGGGCGATCTGAAATGAAAAATACAGAAATACTAATCGTAGGCGCCGGCCCCGCAGGGCTTTGCGCCGCCAAAGCCGCCGCCGCCCAGGGTGCGCAGGTCGCCGTTTGCGAAAGGGACGAGATTCCTGGCGGCCAGCTTGTAAAACAGACCCACAAATTTTTCGGCTCCAAGGCGCAGTACGCCGGGGACAGGGGCAACGCAATCGGCGAGTTCCTTGTGAGCGAGGCTGCGGGCGACCCGAAAATCGAGATAATGCCCCAGACCACGGTAATCGGCATTTACGAGGACGGGGTCGTTTTGGCCGAGCGTATGTTTCCCGGCCGTGGCGACGGGGAGATAATCAAGATAAAGCCGCGCAAAATAATAATCGCCACGGGGGCGGCGGAAAACTTCCTGCTTTTCCCCGGCAACGATCTTCCGGGCATTTACGGGGCCGGCGCGGTGCAGACCCTCATGAACGTGTCGGGGGTGGTTCCCGGAAAGCGCGTGCTCATGCTGGGAGCCAGCAACATCGGGCTTATCGTCTCGTATCAGCTTGCACAGGCGGGCGTGGAAGTGGCGGCCGTCGTAAGGCGATCGCCGCAGATCGGCGGGTATCTGGTGCACGCCTCTAAGATACGGCGGCTTGGAATCCCGGTGCGCACACGCTACACGATAAAGGAAGCCTACGGAAATGGCAAGGTTGAAGGGGCTGTCATCTACAAGGTTGATGACAAAAAACAGCCCGTGGCCGGCTCGGAGGAAGACATCAAGTGCGACACGATCTGCCTTGCCGTCGGCCTTTCTCCTCTTACCGAGCTTTGTTCGCAGGCGGGTTGCAAAATGGCATACATCAGCGAGCTTTCCGGCCATGTGCCTGTAATCGACCGCTATCTTGCCACGACAAACCCCGACGTGTATGTCGCCGGGGATGTCTCTGGCGTGGAGGAAGCGTCTTCGGCAATGGTCGAGGGGCGGCTTGCCGGCGTGTCGGCCGCCTTGAGCCTCGGCTACGGGAAGGACACGGCCGCCGCTCTTCAAGAGCGGGCAATCGCCGAGCTTGAGGAATTGCGTGCAGGCCCTGTTGCGGCGGACATCCGCAGGGGCGTGGAAAAACTGGAAAAACTTTCAGCGGGGGGTGCCTGATGCTAATAGAAACTGGAATTCCGGGAAAAGAGGATCTGGCGGCGGTAAGCCCGCCGGCGGCGCGGATCGCCAAGGGGCCGGTTGCGGTGATCGAATGCTTTCAGGAGATTCCCTGCAACCCTTGCGTGGACGCTTGCAAGGCGGGCGCGATCACAAAGGCCGCAGGCATCAACGATCTTCCCAAGCTGGATTTTGACAAGTGCAACGGTTGCGGCCTGTGCATAACCCAGTGCCCGGGGCTTGCAATCTTTGTCGTTGACGGCTCCTACAGCGAGACGCACTCTGTCGTGCGCCTGCCTTACGAGTTTGTCCCTGTCCCGGAGAAGGGGCAGTTCGCCTGCGCTCTTGACCGGGCGGGCGAAGAGCGCGGCTGGTTCGAGGTCGTAAGGGTGGCCTCTGGCGGCGCGAAAAACAAGACGACCGTCCTGTGGCTTTCGGTTCCCAAGGAGCTGGCAATGGAAGTGCGCGGCGTAAAAATAGGGGGTTTTAAGAATGAGCGAACATGATAACACGATAGTCTGCCGTTGCGAGGACATCACCCTGTCCGAGCTTAAAAAGGCGATAAACGACGGATACCGCACGATAGACGAAATAAAAAGGGTTACAAGAGCCGGGATGGGCCCCTGCCAAGGCCGGTGCTGCCGCTCTCTTATCGCCGCGGAGCTTTCCCGCCATTACAAGATACCTATGGAAGAAATGCCCATGCCCGTTTTCCGCCCCACCGTAAAGCCGGTAAAACTGGGCAACTTCGTAAAAGGGGAACAAAGTGAATAAAAAAGCCTACGACATAGTGATAATCGGCGGCGGCATTACCGGCTGCGCCCTGGCCTTCGAGCTTGCAAAAAGAGGCCGCAAGGATATTCTTATTATCGAAAAAGAATACTTGTCATCGGGTGCCACAGGCCGCTGCGGGGCGGGCATTCGCCAGCAGTGGGGCACGGTTTTGAACGCGACTTTGGCGCGGGACTCGATCCGCATTTTCGAGCATTTAGAGGAATACACCGGCTACAGCGGAAGCTGCGGGCTTAACCAAGGGGGCTACCTGATTGTCGCCTACACCGAGGGCGAATGGGCGCAGTTCCAGAAAAACGTGGAGCTTCAGCGAAGCCTTGATATCCCGGTTCAAAAGCTGGACGCAAAGGGGGCGCGGGAAATTGTGCCGCATCTTAACACCGAGGGGCTGTACGGGGCGACCTTCTGCCAGACGGACGGCCATGCCGATCCCTTCCATTGCACCTTCGCCTACGCAAAGGCGGCGCAAAGGCTGGGGGCGGAGATTGCGACTTACACCACGGTTACAGGCCTTCGCGTTGCCGGCGGAAAAATCCAAGGGGTGGAAACGGACAAGGGTTATGTGCAGGCCGGCACGGTGATAAACGCCACAGGCCCGCACGCCTGCGAGATAACGAAGATGGCCGGCGTGGAAGTGCCGGTACTGCCTGAACGCCACCAGATTCTGATCACCGAGCCTGTAAACCACATTCAGAATCCTATGGTGATTTCCTTTCATTTTCACTTTTACTGCCAGCAGACCCCGCACGGCAGTTTTATCATGGGCATTGGCGACCCGGCAGAGCCTGTGAGCTTTAACCAAGAGGCAAGCTGGCAGTTCCTTGAAGACTGCGCCACGCCGGTTACACGGGTTTTGCCCGTTCTGAAAAACATCCGCATCGTGCGCCAATGGGCGGGGCTTTACGACATGAGTCCGGACCGCAACCCCATTATCGACGAAATGGAAGGGGCGGCCGGGCTTTACACTGTGGCCGGTTTTTCCGGCCACGGTTTTATGGTTGCCCCGAAAACGGCGGTGATAATTGCCCAAAAGCTCACGGGGGAGAAGCCGGATATCGATGTCGGGCTTTTCAGCGCGAACCGCTACAAGACCGGCCAGCTTATCCGCGAGCCGTCGGTGGTTTAGGTGATGGCTGCGATGGCTGCGATAAAAAAATATCCGCTGGAAAATGAAAGGCTGTTTTTAAGCTCCCCCGGTGCCAACGTGGGCTTCAGGATTTTGCTTGACCGGGGCTTCTCCAAGGAAGAAATCGAACAGGCGGCCGGCGAGCTTTGCAAAAGGCATCCCTTTTTGAACAGTTTTGTCGAAAGGGACAAGGCCGGCGGCGTCTGGCTTGCAAAAAGAAAGACAGCCCTTGAGATCGAGTATTACAGCGCCGCCGAGGCCGGCTGGATAACGTGGTTTGAAGGCGCGGATAACGCTCCCTTTGATTTTTCAAAAGGCGCGCTTGTAAGGTTATGCGCAATCTCAGGGAAAAACACAGAGATTATCATTCTGGGGCATCATGTCCTGGGGGACGGTATCGGCTTTTTGAACTTGGCAAGGGATTTTCTTCTTGCGCTGGACGGACAGCCGGCAGGTACGCCGCAGGTGCCGCCTTTTGAAGCGCAGGATCGGTATTTCAAACACACTGAGCTTTTGGACTCGGACGCGCAGGATTTTGCAAGGGGGCTTAACGAACAGTGGCGCAGCTCGCGCGAGGTTTTTTCCAAGGCGGGCTATCTTGAGTTTTTCAGGCAGTACAACGCCGCCTTTGCACCGAAACTTTATGTCCGCTCGATTCACGGCGGCGACTTTGAAAGGCTGATCGAAAAAAGCAAGGAATGGGGGCTTACGGTAAACGAACTGCTCGCTTCGGCCTTCGCCTTTGCCGCCGCCGATATTGCCGGGAAAAGCGAAATCCGTCTTGGCATAGCCGCAAATTTGCGCGGCGAGCTTGTGTCGGATCCGGCTTTTTGCATGGGCAATTATGTTACGGGCATTTCGGCTAACGTAAGTTTTGATACGGAAAAGGATTTTTCACAAAACGCGAAGGAGGCGGCCAATCTTGCAAGGGAGCAGTTGTCTAACGTAAAAACACGGCACGCGCTTGTTCACTTTTTGAACGAGTTTGACAAAGACCTTTTGGAATGGGTAATTCCTGCCGCTTACGGCGGTGGTGTCGGCGACTACAGTGGTGTCGATCACCCGGTGGCCAAGCAAATCGCGCATTTTATCGGGGAAAAAATCGAGGACAAGGCTTTGGGGGTGTCTAATCTTGGCCGGCACGTTTTTGACGGTTATTCTGGCTTTAATGTTTCCGACTTGCAGTTTATCTGCCCGGCTTTTCCTGCGAACTTTCTTACGGTGGGCGCTCTTACGGCAAACGGCCGGCTGAATTTGTGCATAAGGTACAACGAAGCGGAGACAACGCCCGCAAATGTAAAAAGCATCTACGAAAAGGCCGCTTATCTAATGTGCGCTGGGGAAGAGCCTCAAGTTGACTTTAGGCAAAACTTTACCGCATTTTTCGGGCCAAAATAGCGCCGGGGGCATTTTACCACGACAAACGCATGAATGCTCGAGCCTCGGAATTTACTCCCATTTTAATCACACGGAGGCACAAAGACACTAAGGCACAAAGGTTAGGATTGAGCTACAGTAAGCCCGCGCCTTTCTTTTGCATCATTATCGAACATAAAAGCGGAAGGAAGAAGTAGGAATGAAGCAGGGCTTTCTAATCAGTGCTTTGTGCCTTTGTGTCTTAGTGCCTTTGTGTGGGTTTAATGGGGAGTAATTTCACAGCCACTGGCCTTTCATGCGTTTGTCGTGAAATAACCCCTTGACAGACTGCAAAAATCTATGTATTCTTATATTTATGGGGACGGTAATAAGTTTCGACGGCCGTTTTGAATGGGATCAGCGCAAGAACACTGTAAACAAGGAAAACCACGGCTTTTATTTTGAGGAAATATTGGCCGTATTTGACGACCCGTTTTTTCTTGAAGCTTATGACCGCGAAAACTCCACAATGGACGAGACGCGCTGGAAAGGCATCGCATCCTTTGACCGGCGCATCTACTTTTTTATTTCCTATACAGACCGGGCGAACCGTACAAGAATACTGTCCGCCCGGCTGGCACAGCCGCCTGAAAAGGAGCGTTACGATGAAAACTATCGAAAGCAAATATACAGTTATGAGCGATGAACGCATAGCGGAGTTGCAAAACTTCAAGACAAAGGATTTCGCCGACTGCCCGGTTCAAACCGAAGAGCAGTTGCAAGAGTTCAAGCCCAAATACCCAGACGCAGGGCTATACAAGCCCGTGCAAGTCCGCCTTGATTAAACTCATGTTGCGGGAGAAGGAGCCTCCGTCGTGGCGCGTTACGCGACACTTTACGGAGGCTCACTGTTTTTGCGTTAAGGTTTAGCCGAAAACCGACCTGTCGGCAAAGCCGTAATGCGATGTAAAAACGTGGGTAACGCCCGGCACTTTGGCTAGCTCCTGTATGTCTTTTTGCTGTTGTTCGTCGGAGCGGTTGTAAACGGAGTTAAACAAATCGGCCTTCCCGTCTTTTATGCTCATGTTGTCGCCTACAAAGAGGTATTGGCCGCTGATCAAAAAGCAGACAGAATCCGCTTTGTGTCCCACGGATGCAATAACCTCAACCTTAAGCCCGTCTACATCTAAGCTCTCGCCGCTGGCTATTTTTTGGCTGGGGTTTTTGCCGGCGGCCGCTGTGTTTACGGCGTACACCTTCGCGCCCTCGAAAAGTTCCAAGCCCTCCGTATGATCGCCGTGATCGTGGGTTAAAAGAACGGCCTTTACGCTGTCTTTTGTTATTCCAAGCTCGGCAAGGGCGCTTTCCGTCTGATCGTTGTCCGCCCCCGAGTCGATTGCGACATAGCCGGATACCCCTTTCATAAGAAAAAAGCTTACAAACTCGTTGTTCAGGGCAAAAATCCCAGGCAATAACTGCCCGGTCTTTGCCGGCCTCATTTTTTTCTGCTCTTCATTCATCGTCATACCTTCCTTAAAAATCTATTTTTTGCGCGTTCACGCTGTTGCGCCAAGATTTTAGCCCTTTTTAAGGGATGTTACCCTTGTTGCAAAACAAGGGTAACGCGCTGTTTGAGAGTGTTAAAAGCCGGCGAGTATCTTGGATGCGGTTTTTTCAAAGGTGTATTTCAGGCGAAACTCGTCGGCAAGCGGCGGCGGGGCTTCTTTTTGCGAAAGAAGCTCGGACATTTTCTCTTTCAAATCGGCGGTATCGCCGGCTTTGAAAAACTCAACGGGAAAGCCGCCGTAGATTTCCCTCAATACCGGAATGTCAGAGATTAAAGCCCTGGTTCCCAAAACAAGAGCCTCCAAGGGAGGCAGGCAAAAGCCTTCATACAGGGAAGGCTGCACCAGAAGAGCCGCGCTTGAAATATGCTCCATAAGCTGTTCGTCAGAGACAGCACCGGTAAAAAAAACATCGCCAGCGGATGAGCCGTTGGCCAAGGCCACGGCTTTGGACAATGCCGCGTTATGCGAAGAGCGGAAGTTGCCGCTCTCCCCTATTATGACAAGTTTGTGGGGCGCGCCTTCGTTTTTTAGAAGGGCAAAGGCCTGCAAAAGAAGGTCAAGCCCCTTGTGTTTTTTTACGTTTCCCGCAAAAACAATTGTTTCTGTTTTTTGCGCCCGCCCGGCTGCCGCATTCGCGCTGTAGTTTAGGATTTTTTCCTGTATAGCAGAATGGGTAACAATGACCGGTTTACCGCCCCCCAAGTGATGCAAAATTCTGGACTTGGAAAATTCAGACACGGTAAATATTTTACTGGATAGGCGATGCGCCCTTTTGTAAAAAAAGTTACGCGCAATAAGTCCGGGCTTTGAAACCAAATGCGGCATATCGGGGAAAATAATGTCGTGTATTGTCGTGTAAACAGGAATCTTAATGCCGGGCGGCACGTTGAAAAAAGGCGAAAAGAAAAGGTCGCAGGAGTTGGCCGCCTTCAAAATTTCTTTTGGGAAAAAAAACATTTCGGCAAAAGAAAATGGTTTTACACCGCACTCGATTATTTTAGCGTTTTCGCGTCCGCCGGCTGCGGCCGTTAGTTTTTCCAAATCGCCTAACAGATAAAAAAAATTGGATGTGCCCAAAAAAACAGGCAGTATGCCTTGAAGATAAACGCCCACCCCGCTTGAGGAAATATGGCGGCAGTCAATAGCGATTTTCATTCGCGCCGGGTGCCCCTGCCCCGCCCTCTTGCTCCAGCAGAAAGTCCGCGAATTCGTTCAAGGAAGGGTAAAACAAAACATTCTCTTGTGGACAGTTTTCTTTTATGTTTTCGGCCTCTTCGCTTTTGTCGCTTAGAAAAACACTTGTGCAGCCGGCGTTTATCCCGGCCTGCACATCCCGCTTGTCGTCGCCGGCCATGTACGATTTTGAAATATCTATGTTGTATTTTTCTGCGGCGGCCAGAATCATCCCCGGCTTGGGCTTGCGGCAGGGGCAGTCTGTTTTGTACTGGGCGTTCTCTCCGGGAAAGCCTCGGTCGGGGTGGTGCGGGCAAAAATAAATGTCGTCCACATACGCGCCCTCTTTTCCAAGCTCTGTTTCCATTTTTCTGTGGATTAAATCCAATGTTTCAAAATCCGCCTCGCCCCTTGCGATTACCGGCTGGTTTGTTATTACAACCGCCAAAAAGCCAAGCGAGTTGATTTTTTTTATCGCCTGCGCCACGTCTTCGATAAGTTCAAAGTCATCGGGCTTTTTAATAAAGCCCTTGAGTTTGTTTATCGTGCCATCCCTGTCCAGAAAAACAGCCTTTTGTTTTACTTTTAGGTTTTTTCCGGCGACAATGCCTTTTTCAATATCGGAGCAAACTTGCGCGTAACGATCGGGGGTGCCCATATCTTTGATGTACTCTGGGGTAATGTATGCGAAAATTTTCCCGCTGGGTATAAAGGGCTTTAAAATATCGCGGTCAAGATCGACCTTTTCTTTTGCCTGCGGACAAAGTCGCAAAAGCTCCGGGGAAATAATGTGAAGCCCGGAGTTTACAAGGTTTTTGTAATACGATCTTTCATCTTCCTTGTTAAGCCATTTTCTTACGACACCGCCGGCATCGCAAAAGATAAGCGCACTGTCGAAAGGGTGGTTGTTCGGGTGAACTGCAAGCGTAGCGGCGGCTTTTTTGTTTTTATGGAAGGCCGCCATGCGCTGCAAGTCCGCGTCAAAAATTATGTCGCCGTTCAATAAAATAAAATCTTCGGCAAGCTCTTCCAGCTTGTAAAGAGAGCCGGCCGTACCCAGCGGCTGTATTTCGCTAAAATAAGAAATGTTGCAACCGAAGCTGCGCCCGTCGCCGAAATAATTTTTTATATGCCGGCCAAGATGTCCCGTAACGATTATGATGTCGGTAAATCCGTTTTTTTTCAAAACGCCGATCTGGTGTTCCAAGATCGGCTTGCCGCAAACAGGGATCATCGCCTTGGGAATGTCTGACGCTACAGAGGCTATGCGGGTTCCCTTGCCGCCGGCCATTATGACTGTTTTCATTGGAAAAAATAATCCTCCAACATAAGGCACAGGCAGTGGTAAACCGGCAGGTGAAGCTCCTGGATTTTATATGTTTCCGTCTCCGGCACAATTATAGCGACATCCGCCAAGCGTCTAAGCCCCCCTCCCCCACCGCCGGTAAGGGCGATTACAGGCATTTTTTTTGCCTTTGCCACCGCCGCCGCGTATATCACGTTTTTCGCATTCCCCGAGGTCGAAAGCCCCATAAACACATCCCCTTCCTTGCCGTACCCTAAAACCTGCTGGGCAAAGGTGATACTCCCGTCAATATCGTTTATAAGGGCTGTGTTAAGGGCAGAATGTTCAGATAACGCTATGGCCGAAAGCCCGCTTTGCAGGCGCGCGCTCAAGTTTTCGGCTATAGATGCGTCAATTTTCTCAAGTTCCAAGAGAAAATCCTTTGGCGGGGGTCTTTTTTTTACGAAACTTTTCATAAGCTCGCCTACAATATGCTGAGCGTCCGCCGCACTGCCGCCGTTGCCGGCGACAAGCAGTTTGCCGCCGCCGGAAAAACATTTCACCATAACGGCGAAGGCCTTTTCAATGTCCGCCGTGCAGCCGGCCAAGGCCGGGTAGCGGCCGGTTAGTTGCTGTAAATAGTCCATGCCTGTGTTCCCCTTTCTGTAAAGCTTGTCGTTAAAACTGTTCCCGTTTTTCCCGTCTGCGGATGCTCGTTAAGAGCGCGTATAAGTTTTACGCGAAGGCAGGGGTCGCAATAAATCATCATAAAGCCGCCGCCGCCCGCGCCAGAAATTTTTGCCGATTTCGCCCCGTTGTCAATTGCGTACTGATACAGGCCGTCCAAAAAAGCGTTTGAAATTGAAGCCGCCGAGTTTTTCTTTGCAAGCCAGCCTTTTTCAAGGCAGGAGGAAAACATCTCGAAGTCGCCCTTCAGTATGGCTTCTTTCATAAAGACGGCCTGCTGTTTAACCTCGTGCATACTTTCAATGTTTTTTGCATCGCCTTTTTCGGCGTGCCGGATTTGCTCTTTTATTATGTTTGCGCTTTCCCTTGAAACGCCGGTATAGTATAAAACAAGAGAGCTTTCAAGCTCGTTGCGTATCCATTTCTTCAGACGAAGCGGGTTTACGATCACGCGCTCGTTGTCGTAAAATTCCATAAAGTTAAAGCCGCCGAAGGTTGCCGCATATTGATCCTGTTTGCCACCGGCAAGGCTTAAATCCTCCCGTTCGATCTTGCAGGCGAGCGCGGAAATGTCGTATTCGCCTAACGGCAGGTTCAGCCATTCTTCATAGGCTTTTATCATAGCCACAACCATTGTAGAAGAAGACCCCAGCCCGGAGCCTGCCGGCGCGTCGGAGTATGTCGTCATTTTGAATGAAAGCGGCTTTTTGACAAAGTTGCTTACAATGCTATTGTAAGTGCCGGCATGGAGCGGCAGGGAGCTTGAAACAGGGAGTTTTTCCGCAGTATCATGCTCTTCTTTTATGTCAAGGTCGGCGGCGACAAATTCGATTTTTCCGGGACTGCCGCCGACTTCTATCGTGCAGTAGGCGTACATATCTATCGTAACATTTAATACATAGCCGCCATGCAAATTGTAATAAGCGGCAATGTCGCTGCCTCCGCCTGCAAGCCCCAGCCGCAGCGGTGCTTTCGATCTTATTACCATTGGCTTCTCCTTTTATCGCAAATTTACTGCGTGTTGCAACGCATCTGCTTTTTTGCAATTTTTTTATTTTCCAGACATCGAAAAGAGCAGCTAACAAAAACCTGTTTGACATTTTTTAGAGGTTGCGTACCGGTGGTACGACGTACCCTTTAGAGAAAACCGCAAACTCGTAACTGCTACAGTATAAAGAGTTGGAGGTTGCCTTAACAGTATTTCCATTCCTTAAACATCCTGCTTCATAATCTTTTTAGAATATTTTTTTACTTCGCAAGCTAGAACGCTGCACATCTCTTTTAATGACGGGGCAGTATCCATAAAATCCAAGGCTTCAAATTCGTCCTGCGACACATCATAAAAATATGGTAAATTTTCCAATGCTGTTTGAACATTATCGGCGTTATATTTTTCAAGGTATAAATCTAACAAAGACTCCAAAGAAAACTGCTTTAATAAATAATAAATATCTACATAATCTTTAATTCTATTACTGGTTGTTGCCACTGCCATTATTTTCATGGCCGCTATATCTCTTATGGATGCTAACCGTAAACCTTTGATAACTATTGGTTTATCCAGCATTATTGAATTTCTTTGAACAGCTATGTCTACTTTAATATTTTCTATATTGGTTATCAAAGCTCTGTTTTCATAAATTGAAACGACCTCAATTTTTTTAAATGTATCCCTGCAATCATCTAAAATTGAGGCAAAATCTACAGATATTTCCAATGAATTATAAAACATATCAATATCTATGGACTTCCTATGTCCAATCTGCAAAGCAAGAGCCGTTCCGCCTACTATATTGAATTCCTTTAAACTGGGAATTTCACACAGTTTTCCGGCTACTTCAATAAGGTCATCCGAAACTGTTTCTTTTACCAAGAAATCCGCCATATATCTTTTCCCAATCTCTTGTATTCCAAGCATTGAATTGTTCCCGGGGAATATCCCATATAAGTGACAATAAATTAACTTTTTTCGGATTTAATACCTTAATCCGCAGTGCCACATCTTGTACTTTATCAAGACCATAAAACCTGATAATTTCCGCTATATCTTTAATGGATCCACGCTCCAAAACCTGCTCAATAATGGTTTTATACATCCGTAGCGGACATACCTTTTTTTTATCAAAAGACCACAGTAAATATGGCGGAATTGCCGGTTGTCCAGTTTGTTTATCGCTCATGTTATAAACATAACACTAAAACAGCGGAATTTCAAGGCGCACCAATGCGCTTCCTCCGGTGCGCTGATAATTTTTAGGCTGCCGCCGAGTATCGCGGCACGTTCCTTCATGCTGATAATGCCTATATGGGTTTTATCGATATTGGCTTTATCGCCGCCTGCAAGCCCCAGCCGCAGCGGCGCTTTCGATCTTATTACCATTGGCTTCTCCTTAACAAGCCTGCCGGCTTATCGCTTTCTCCAGTATTCTAACATATCCGCTATCGTTTGTTCTATAGGGTACTCTTGCCGCCACTGCGTAAGTTTTTTTAACTTTGCAGAGTCCCCGAAAATTACAGGCTCGTCTGTCGGCCTTAAAAGGCGCGGGTCTTCTTCGATCTCAATCTTTGCGCTTGAGTTTTTCTTTATAAGTTCGATGATTTCACGTACTTCGTAAACCTTCTCGCCGGATATATTGTAAACCTCGCCCGGCTCACCTTTTTCCGAAAGCAGTTTCAATGCGATGACTAAATCCCTAACATCCGTTATCGCTCTTTTTGTCGTTATGTTGCCCACAAGAAGTTTTTCGCTTTTCCCCCGCTCTATTTCCACCGCGCGTTTGGTGAAATCTGAACAAACATCGTTTGTCTTTCTGGGGCCTGTTGTGTTAAATATGCGTGCGCGGATGCCGGCAAGGTGATCGCTTTTATAGTATTGAAATGTAAGCAAGTCCTGCGCTACCTTGCTTGCCCCGTATGGGTGTAGCGGCAAAAGCGGCGCGTCTTCCTTTATGGGGGTGTTTTCCGGCGTAAGAGACGCGCCGTACTGGGCACTGGATGCGGCTACAACAACTTTTGGGTTGTAATGCGGCAATTGTTTTCGTATCATTTTTATCGATTCAAAAACATTTATTGTGCCGCCGCAATTTATGTCAAAGGTTTCCTGCGGCTTTAACAGCGAGGCGGCCGGCAAACTTTGAGCCGCCAAATGAAATATTCGCTCTGGAAGGTTCTGCAATATTGCCGCATAAACGGAGTTAAAATACCTTACATCGCATTCGATTAAAACAAGCGAGTCCAGTGTCGCTTTTTCCAGTGCTTCTTCCAAGTTTACCGTCGAGTTGTAATATATTCCTACGACCTTGTCTCCGTTTTTCAAAAGAAGCTCGGCCAAATGCGAGCCTACCATTCCGCCTATGCCGGTTATTAGCGAAGTCATTGTTTCTTCTTCTCCTCTGTTGCTGTAGCCGCGCCGTCCGCCCAACGGCTATTTTAAGGAAGCACTGATTAAATCCCATCGAGGATTTAATCAGTGTTCTTAACCGCATTTGCGCAATGAAATGAGCAAATGCAGAGGGAAACGCTGATTAGCTTCGAGTTAATCAGCGTTTCCCTAAGTTTTCAAGCGGAACGAAACTTGACGGATTTTTCCGATACTCCGCCATGCCTTCGTCTATCATCGCAATCTCTTGCGCAGTTAAGTCTGTTTCTATTGTGTAAAGCGGCTCTGAAAACACGGCCAAACAGGAGCCTGCCACCCCGCCTATGTCGGTTATTAGCGGCTTCATTGTTTCTCCTTCTTTTCTGTTGCTGTGGCCGCGCTGTCGCTTTTTTTTCTGAAAACAATCGTTCTAGAAACAGCGAAGTTTATGAACATTCCCACGGCTATGCCTGAGGCCTGCGCTATTGTTTTCCAAGGCAGTTCGAACTGCCAAAGCATGAAGCTCATTGCGGAGACATTTGCCAGATAGCCGACAAGCGCACCGCACATGAACATAAACCATTTTTTAAACGACAAAGGCTCGCCTCCCGTGTTCTGCTTGAACGACCATTTGTGGTTTATGATATAATTTTGTAAGCCGATCAGCAAAAACAAAGCGACGCTCACTGGGACAGGCGGAAGGCCGGCCACATCCACGCTTAGGAAAAATATTAAAAGGTTCAAAACAGCGCCAAGCCCGCCGGTTGCCGCGAATTTCAAAAACTGATCTATCGCGCCGTCAATGTTGACGTTCTTTTTTATTTTCCAGACATTGACAAGGGCTTCCAACAGGGTGTTATTAGAAATTTTTGAAACGCCGCGCTCCCTGTCGGTAAACGTTATGGGAACTTCCTTTATGGAACAGCCGGCGCAAAAGGCCTTGTATTTAAGCTCTATTTGCAGAGAATAACTTTTAGAGATGATACCGTCAAGGTTTATTTTTTCAAGGGCCGTTTTGCGCCACATATTGTAGCCGCCTGTTAAATCTTTTACCGGGCAGGATAAAATAATGCGCGAATAAAGAGAGCCGCCTCTTGAGATTATTTTTCTCTGCAATGTCCAGTCTTCTATGTGCCCGCCTTTTATATAACGCGATCCTACAACGACATCGTGCGTTTTTATTTCTTCGAGCATTGCCGCGATATATTTCGGGTTATGCGAAAAATCCCCGTCAAACTGCAAATAAGCGTCATAGTTTTTTTCCATGCCCCAGCGAAAGCCGGCAAGATAGGCCTTCGCCGTTCCTTCTTTCACCGGCCTTGTAAACAAATGCAAACGCCCTGGGTATTTTTTCGCAAGCTCTTCCACGGCGGCACCTGTCCCGTCCGGCGAGCTGTCATCGACAACAAGGACATCCACGTTGGGCGGTATTGTTTCAAACAACTGAGGAATTAACAACGGGATGTTTTCTATCTCGTTGTATGTTATGATTATGATTAGTGTTTTCATGATTGTTTCAATGGTTCATTCCAACCAATTTAAAATAAATTGCCTCGTTCATTCATTATTTCTGCTACAGAATTTACATCGTCTTCATCCCAAGTGTTAAAATACTCTAAGATTTTTTCTTGAGTTTTTTCTATCGGCTTTGTAAATGCAATAATGACCTCGTATTTTCCTTTTACAGGGATAGGTTCCTCAAATTTGAAACCGTTTCCATCGTAAATTGCTTTAATAGCGAACATAATCAAACCTCCAATCTTCTTGGCTTTATTAAAATATAACACATCTTCTTGCAATATTCAAGGCCGTTGAAGCCGCAGTGCAAGATGCAGGGGGAGCACTGTTACTCCGATGCGTCAAATTCTAGAATTTGCAAATTCTGCCGTGTCTGTTTCGGCATCTTCCCTTATAAAAATTCTTACGCGGTGGTCGCCGTACAAAAGCCTGTAGTGTGTTTCCATCATGCCAAGAATCGGCGCGTGCCATGAGGGGTGAAGCTGGTAGGCCTGTCCGTTGGCATTTACCAAAAAGACGATTATTTTTGGCGGGTTGTTTAAGATGGCCGCAATGAATTCCCCCCTAGCGTCCGGCATATGATCGAAAGCGCCAGGCCTGTAACCATCAGGCTCATTTTGGAAAAGGAACCTTGAAGCGGGCCGTCTGTTCGCAAAGGGATATATGTTTGCCCCCCATCCAAGGCTTATCATTGTATCGTAAGGAGTCGTATTTTCATCGATAATTCTCCCGGCGTTTCTGTAGGGGATACCAGAATCAATCGGGAAAAAAAAATAAAATCCCATTCTGACAACCCCTTCTGAAAAAGTTATGCAAAATACAAGTATCAAAGCCGCGTGTTTGTATTTTGTTTTGAAACTGTTCAAAAACGAATCTGACAAAAAAGCGATAACGGGAACGAAAAAGGGGATTAAAATCAAATTCCAATTTTCCCCGCCGGGCGCAAAAGAAAGAAAAAGAACGCTGAGAAAATACGACAAAATAAAGCCGGCAAAATAAAAGTTGCTTATCCCTTTGTATTTTATAAAAACCCAAGCTATGGCGATGCAAAGGGGGATAAACGAAAAACTTCTGTTAATAATGGCGTAGAAATTATGGACAAAACTTTGCAGGGAAAGCAAGAATCCCCTTTCGGTGCTGCCCAGAATAACATTGTAGTAAAAATCTACTAATATGTCGCTTCTCCATAAATACAAAAAAACGGGAAAAAGAACGGCAAGCGTTCCAAGGATAAAAGCGCCGATATATTTGAATATTTCGGCAAAGTTTTTTTTTGCGGCGGCTTCGATAACGATTACAAGACAAAAGCCGGCCCAAAGCGGGAACATATTAAGGCGCAGCATGATAGCCCATGCGAAAGAAAAACCCAAAACAACTATTTCCCAAAAAGCTGTCCCTTTGCCGCTGAGATAATGCTTTGTAAAAATGTAAAGAGAGGCGGCCAGAAAAGGCAGCGCGTATTCTTCCACGCCTGCATGAACTACATAAAACGGATGCATTGCAAGGGATGTAAAGGCCACGGTTAGAAACGCCGTTTTCGCGCCGGCGAACAAAAGCGCCGTTTTGTACATGAAAAAAAGCGAAACGTACATAAAAACAAACTGCCCGATCCACACGCCTGTCAACCCGGCAAGGCGAAAACCGGGCAGGCTCATAAAATACAACAGCGGCCCCTTGTTATCCGCAAGGTCTCTGTACAATACAAGCCCCTGGGAAAGCCCTTGCGTGATTGACATATAAACGGTCGTGTCGATATGCATTACCCGGTTTAAGAGCGGGTTCAGCGTGGACGTATACACAAGCGAAAATGCGACAAGCGCAAGGCCTGCATAAAGGGCGCGTTTATTTGAAAGTATTTTATCAAGATTCATGTTTTTTATTTGCAATCCAACATAACGCGCAAACCTATTCAATCCTTATAAAAATTCTTACGCGGCCGTTGTCTTCCAAAAGCCTGTAATCGGTTTCCAACATGGCGAATATTTCCCCGTGCCACCAGTGGTTTACCATATAAGCCGCTCCGTTTTCATCCAGCAAAAAAGCGATAATTTTAGGCCGGTCATTCAAAATGCCGGAAACAAATTCTTCCCTTGCGCCGGGTATATTGTCAAAAGCCTCGCTTTGAAAAATAAATCTTGAAGCGGGCACTCTTTGAGTGAAGGGGTATATATCCGCACGCGCTCCAAGAGTGATTATAGTGTCGCCGTCTCTTGTATTTTCATCAATTATCCTCCCGGCAGCCCTTATAGGCGTGGCAGAATCGAATGTGAAAAAAACATAAAAACCCAATCTGGCAAGCCCTTCAGAAAAAGCCACGCAAAACAAAATTATCAAAGCCGCGTGTTTGTATTTCATCTTGACATTATTCAAAAACAAGTCAGAGAAAAACGCGATCATCGGAACAAAAAACGGGATCAAAATAAGGTTCCAATGGCTGTTCCCGGTGGTGAAAGAAAGAAACATGACGCTTAACAAATAGGACAGAAAAAAACCGGCGAAGTAAAAACCGCTTAAATTTTTGTATTTTATAAAAAACCACACGACGCTTACAATCAAGGGAATGAATGAAAAATTTCTGTTTATTACAAGATAGAAATTATTAACAAAACCTTGAAGAGAAAGCGAAAAGCCCCTTTCCGCGCCGCTGACAATCACGTTATAGTAAAAATCTAAAAAGATGCCGTGTCGCTGTAAATACAAAAATATGGGAAATAACGCGGCGGCGGTTCCAAGCGTAAATGCGCCGATATACTTGAAGGTTTCAACAAAACGTTTTTTCGCAAGAGATTCGATTACGATTACAAGGCAGAAGCCAGCCCAAAGCGGGAACATATTAAGGCGGATCATGGTTGCCCATGCGAAAGATGCGCCCAAAATAACTAATTCCAAAAAGCTTGTTTTTTTGCCGTCAAAATAATGCTTTGTAAAAATGTAAAGGGAGGCGGCCAAAAATGGCAGCGCGTACTCCTCCGTGCCCGCATGGACATAGTAGAATGAATGCATGGCAAGTGATGTGAAGGCCACTGTCAAAAAAGACGTTTTAGTGCCAGTGAACAGAAGCGCGATTTTGTACATGAAAAAAAGAGAAATGTACATTAAAACAAACTGCGTAACCCAAACGCCGGTAAGGCCTGCAACAAGAAAGCCAGGCAAACTCATAAAATAAAGAACCGGTCCCTTGTTATCTGCAAGTTCGCTGTAAAGAACAAAACCGCGGGAAAGCCCCTGCGTTATCGCAATGTAAACGGACGTGTCTATATTCATTATTCTGTTAGCAAAAGGGTTCAATGTTGATGTCCAAACAAGCGAAAACGCTACAAGCGCAAGGCCTGCATAAAGAGCGCGTTTATTTGAAAGTATTTTATCAAGATTCATGTTTTTATCTGCCGTTAAATATAAGGCGCAAACCTGTTCAATTTTCAAGCGCGCCTGCACCGGGAGCCGCATCTTCCCTTATAAAAATTCTTGCACGCCCGTTGTCTTCCAAAAGTCTGTAATCGCTTTCCATCATGGCGAATATTTCCCCGTGCCATCTGTGGTCTATCATGTGCGGCATTCCGTTTTCGTTCAATACAATGGCAATTATTTTAGGCGGATCGTTCAAAATGCCAGATACAAACTCTTCCCTCGCACCCGGTATATGGTCGAAAGCCCAGCCTTGAATAATAAATCTTGAAGCGGGCAATCTTTGCGTAAACGGGTAGATATAAGCGTGCGCGCCCAAACTGATTATGGTATCGTTAGGGGCTGTGTTTTCGTCTATAATTCTTCCCGCATCTCTTATCGGGATGCCTGTGTCATGGGGAAAAAACAAATAAGAGCTTAACCGCGCAAGCCCTTCGGAAAAAGCCACGCAAAACAAAATTATCAAAGCCGCGTGTTTGTATTTCACTTTTACATTGTTCAAAAACAAGTCTGACAAAAAGGCGACGGCAGGCACGAAAAACGGAATTAAAATCAGATTCCAGTGAGGCTCCCCTCTAGAAAAAGACAGGAAAAGGATGCTCAAAAAATAGGACAAAAGAAAGCCGGCAAAATAAAAAACGCTTATGTTTTTGTATTTTACAAAAACCCATACAACGCCTATGCATAAAGGGATGAATGAAAAACTCCTGTTAATTATAGTGTAAAAATTATGGATAAACTCGTTCAACGACAACACTGCAAAACCCCTTGCCGCGCCGCTGACGACTACATTGTAGTAAAAGTCTAAAAATATGTCGTGCCGCCACAAGTACAAAAATATTGGCAAAAGAACGGCAAATACCCCAACGAGAAACGCACCGATATACTTAAACATATCTGCAAAACGCTTTTGCGAGAGAGCTTCGATTATAATCACAAGGCAAAAGCCCGCCCAAAGCGGAAACATATTCAAACGAATCATGATTGCCAATGCGAAAGAAGCCCCTAAAACGACTACCTCCCAAAAACCGGCATCCTTGCCGCCAATGTAATGCTTGGTAAAAATATAAAGCGACACAGCCAAAAACGGCAAGGCGTATTCCTCCGCGCCGGCATCAACATAATAAAAAGGATGCATCGCTAGCGATGTAAAAGCCACTGTCAAAAAAGCCGCTTTCGCGCTTACAAATAAAAGCGCGAGTTTATACATGAAGAAAATAGAGACAAACATTAAAACAAACTGCGTAACCCACACGCCGGTAATGCCCGCAAGGTGAAAGCCCGGCAAACTTATAAAATAAAGTAGAGGCCCTTTATTGTCTGCAAGTTCGCTGTAAAGAACAAGCCCACGGGAAAGCCCCTGCGTAATAGAAACATAAACCGAAGTGTCTACGTTCATTATCCTGTTTGAAAAAGGCCTTAATGTCGATGTAAAAACAAGCGAAAACGCTACAAGCACAAGGCCTGCATAAAGAGCGCGTTTATTTGAAAATATTTTGTCAAGATTCATGTTTTACCCCCGGCATTTCCCGCCAGCCAAAGCTCGGCCATATTCTTTCAATCAAAAAAATACCCGCACGGTTTTTTCAGAATTAAATCCCTGTCTTTTATATCGCTGACATCTATTGGAAATACTTTGCAATTTGGCAGCCTGTTCGATTCATGTTTTACGCAAGAACATTTTTCATGCGTTTCTGTTTTTAAGTACGGGCACTTGTTTACCACAAGTTTGCAGCAGGCCCCGCACCGCAAACACTCCCCTTGCCGTTTCAAAGAATTTTTATCTATATATTTTTTGCGAAAAGAAGACAGAAAAAACCGCCTTATGACGCCTTTCCATAAAAATATTCTGCAAAGTATTGGCAGGCTTACGCCTTCTTCGTTAAAACCGTCGGCTTTTTTTTCATAAATCACGCCTTTAAGTTTCCGAACAACTCCAATCATAATGTTTCCTTTATAAGGCGCGTTTGCCCCGCCGCCCTGTTGCATGAGTATTTTGCCAGAAATCAATCCGGCGAATCGACCGGCTGGCTTAAAAGCTCTTCCAGATCAACGTCAAAACTATTTCAAAATCGCTTTCGGGTTAAATCGCGTGGGTGCAATTTACCGTAAAAGCGATGTTTTTGCCTAGATGCCAAAAACTTTCTTAGAGGCTTCCGTATTCAGGTTGGAAGTGAAAAATCGAGCCTTTCCGCAATCTGCCGCGCTTTCTCTTGGCTGATTTTGGTAGCCCGCAATACCTGCTCCTGGGACAAGCCCATTTTCATCATCTCCAGCGCAATGTTCTCCGTGCGCGTTTCCGCGTATTCTTCCGCGTAAACGCGCTTTGCCGCCTCTTCGTCGTATACCGTTGACAGAATGCTCACAACCTTACCTCCGTGCTCTTTCAAAAAATCGGCCAAAATATCGTTGGCTATGCAATAGTTCGCGGCTTCCTTCACCGCCTGGGCGTGATCTTCGTAAAGCCCGTTCAATTCCCTTATCTTCGCGATAAATTCCGCGTACTGCCTCAGCTTGCCGCTCTTCTTGAATAGCTCTTCGTTCATGCCCTTGTTTATGTTGTACACGGGCACTTCAAGCTCTATGAAGCCCAGGCCTTCGCCGCCGGCATTTTCAAAGGCCGAAGACAGGCGCAGAATCTCTTTCTCCGGCTTTGCCGCCGCCCCGTTGTAGAAAACAGCGAACTCGGGCGCGGGGATTTTGTACAGCCTGCTTCCGTACAAAAACCTTTCCTCGCCCTTCATTTTGATCCATTTTTCATACAACTGCCCCAAATACATCAAAAACCTGACGGGCATATTCTCGTAGAAGCTTGACATATGCTCCGCCAGAAACAGCGCCTCGCCCCTTGCCACAATCGCAAGATCGTTCTTCAGCCTGCCGGACACGGTCGTCGTAATGGTGATGATTTCAATTTCATCTGGGCGGCACTCTGTGTCCTTTAAGGCGGAATACAGCTCCGCGGCGTTTTCAGGCACTTCAAACAGAAGCTTGAACACGCCGTCTTTTATTTCCCTGTTTGCCGACAGCTCGTCAGCATTATCGCTCAGCGTCAATGCACTGCCTCCCCTTCGTTAAATTTTGCCCTACCGGCAGCCGTTACGCAAAACCTTTTACAAGGGCGTACACCTGCTGTGCCGCTTTGTCGTACGAATACTTTGCCAGAATCTCATCCGGCGGCTCTGCCGGCTGGGTTAAAAGCTCCCCCAGATTTACGTCAAAATTGAACGGGTCAATGTACCGCGCCGTGCGGCCGTAAATTTCCGGAAGGCTCGCAGCCTTTGCGACAATCACCTTTGCACCGCAGGCAAGTGCCTCCAGCGGAGTGATGCCGAAACCTTCGTAATAAGACGGAAGGATAAAGGCGCGGCACCTTTGCATAAGCGCCTTTGCCTCCCCGTCTTCCAAGCGGCCCAGCATTATCACGTTGGGCGGCAAGGGCTGTTCTCGCTCTTGCGCCTCCTGCTCTTTGCGCGTTATAAGGCTGGAACCGGAAATAGCAAAAAGAGAATCCGGATTTACAGCCGCGTGCTCAAAAATCCAGCGCAGGTTTTTGCGCTTGGAATGGCTTCCCAAAGAAAAATAAAAAGGCGCATCCAAAAGAGCGGGAAACCGCTGGAAAACAGAATCGTCCGCTTTTATCGATTTTACATGATCCGCGCTGTTGTAAACTACGCTTATGCGGGAAGGATCAATGGAAAAGGCCGAGACGATTTCTGCCTTTGAGTATTCCGACACCGTTACTATTTTTTTCGCCCTGTATGCAATAATACGATAGAGTATCCTAAAATACAAACGTTCATATTTTTCCCTTTTGGTCTTAAAATCTTCGGGATAAAGTTCGTAGTAAATATCATGCAGGAAACTTATACCGGGGTAAAAGAGAGAACAGCTATTGCCGAAATCAAGGGGCATCGCTTTATATTTTCGCAACAAGCCGGGCAAAATAAACTGCTGCCATTTTGGAAATGAAACTATGTCTTTTTCGTAGCGTATTACCGTCAAATTTTTATACGCCGGGACATTTTTCGCGTTATTCGAAATAACAATCCCTATTTCATCTTTCATTGATATTTCGTCAAGCCTTTGTGTAATTTCACGCGCCACGCGCTCTATTCCCGACACATTGTTGCAAAGAAACTCCCCGTTAATGATTATTTTCATACGCGCCTTTTATAAGATCGTACACTTGCCGCGCCGCACGGTCGAATGAATACTTTGCCAGAATTTCATCCGGCGGCTCTGCCGGCTGGCTTAAAAGCTCTTCCAGATTTACGTCAAAGTTGAAAGGGTCAATGTAGCGGGCCGTCCTGCCGTAAATTTCCGGAAGGCTCGCAGCATTTGCGACAATCACTTTTGCGCCGGCCGCCAGAGCCTCCAGCGGGGTAAGGCCGAAGCCTTCGTAATAAGACGGAAGGATAAAGGCCTTGCACTTTTGCATAAGCGCCTTGACCTCCCCGTCTTCCAAGTAGCCGAGCATTATCACGTTGGGCGGCACCGGCTGCTGCAGCTCCCGCACCTTTACCGTGGGAAGGCTCGCGCCAGAAACTGCAAAAAGCGATTCGGGGCGCAGTGCCGCGTGTTCCAGAATCCAGCGCAGGTTTTTGCGCTTGGAAAGGCTGCCCAGGGAAAAATAAAAGGGAGTTTCCAAAAGAGCGGGAAAACGTTTGAAAACGCCGTCGTCCGCTTTTATTGATTTTACATGATCCGCGCTAGAGTAGATTACGCTTATGCGCGAAGGGTCAACGGAAAGCGCCTTTGAAATTTCGTCCCTTGAATACTCTGACACCGTTACTATTTTTTTCGCAAGACGCGCAATAAAACGATACTGCAATCTATTGTACAATCGTATAACCTTGTCCTTAAACGTGGAAAAATCCTCACGAAAAAATTCGCAGTATATGTCGTGAAGGCACACAATGCCCGGCGCAAAAGGCAGGCAGGTGTTGCCGAACTCCAAAACCGTATAACGCCTGTTACGCAAAAGAAAACTTTGCAGTGTCAGCATCTGCCACAAAATATGGGAGGAGGCCGCTTTTTTATGGCGGATCAGCTCTATGTTTGAAAAATGCGGCACATTCGCCGTGTTTCCCGGCACGATGATTGCAATTTCTCCGGGCAGGCTTATTTTGTCAAGCCGCATTGTAATTTCATACGCGTAACGCTCTATGCCTGTAATTTTACGCCGTAAAAAATAGCCGTTAATTAAGATTTTTTTATGCATTCCTGTATTAAATCGTACACCAGCCGGACAGACTCATCGTAAGAGTATTTTTTCAAAACTTCATCCGGCGGCTCTACCTCTTGCTCTAAAAGTTTGTCCAAATCAACGTCAGTGTCGAAAGGATCGATATAGTGCGCCGCCCCCCCGTAAACCTCCGGCAGGCTTGCCGCCCTTGCGACAATGATTTTCGCGCCGCAAGAGAGCGCTTCAAGCGGGGTAAAACCGAAGCCTTCATAATACGAAGGAAGCACAAAGGCCTTGCATTTTTCCATTAACGCCTTTACCTTCCCGTCGTCAAGATAACCCAGAAGAATTACATTCGCAGGAATGCCGCCGGAAAGCTCGTCCACCTTAACGCTGTTAAGGGCGCTTCCAGAAATCGCGAAAAGCGCGGACGGATTTTTGGCCGCATATTCTATAATCCATTTAATGTTTTTCCGCTTGGAAAGGCTTCCCAGGGAAAAATAAAAGGGCTTCTGTGCCAAAACCGGAAAATCGCTGAAAATAGAGCTGTCGCTTTTTATATCGTTAAAATGCTCCCAGCTATTGTGAACAATGGCAATTCTGTCTGGCGTTATGCGAAAAGCTTTTGCAATTTGACCCCTGCTGAAGTATGTCGGCGCGATTATTTTTTTCGCCCGGTATGCGATAATGCGATATATCAGCCTTGAGTTTAAGCATACCAGCTTTTCTTTTTTTGTTTGAAAATCTTCCGGGTAAAGCTCGCAATAAATGTCATACAAAAAACTTATTCCCGGACACAATAGCGAGCAATTGTTGCCGAAGTCAAGCGGAAGGGCTTTATGTTTTTTAAGAATGCGCGGCAGAATAAACTGCTGCCACTTGGAAAACGATGTTATATCCTTTTCGTAAAAAACAACCTTGATTTTTTTGTACACAGGGACATTTTTCGCGTTTTTTGGAACGACAATCCCAATCTCCCCCTCCTTTGATATTTCGTCAAGCCCCTTTGTAATTTGGCGCGCAAAACGCTCAAGGCCGGTTACCGGACTGCAAAGAAAGGCCCCGTTAATAAGTATCTTCATACATCCGCGCTCACAAAGGCTTGTCTATTCCCAAAACATTTTTCACAAAACGCTTCAGTTTGGAAATCGGCCTGTTGGCCATAATGTACACAATGCGCTCATCCTCCAGCCTGTTATGCTCGGTAAATTTATGAAAAATATCGTTGATTATCTGCCCAGTTTCCAAAGAATCTACGGTAAAATTTTTTCCGTAGTCAAAATAAGGCTTGTGCGTGCGGATTTTTTTGTACCCCTTGTAGGGAATCACGGTGTTCTGCCCCCGGTAGCCAATGTGTTGCACAAGACTGGCATTTGTGCAAAAAATCCTGACATTGCTTTCGCTTAAAAAACGCGACCACTTCCAGTCGAAGCCTATCACCTGCCCCCCCTCCAGCGCGGAAAAATGCCCCATGATCTCTTGCACCCTTTTTCTGATAAAAAAAGTGCCCGCCGCCCCCAGCGTTTCCTTGATGCAAAAGTTTTCATCGACAACTTCTTTTACCGGATGCGAAGGCGCGTTAAAAACCGAAAGAACACCCTCCGTCTGCCCAATAAGGTCTAAGGCCCGGACAAAACAGTTCTTGTTAAAAATAATGTCAGAATCCGCGTTGAACAAATACTCGTCGCTGGACAAAAGAAAGTCCTTGTAAAAAGCAAACATATTCCCGTCAGCCCTCAGGTTCGTTTCGTTTCGCCTAACGGAGGCCGCATCCGGGAACAGCCCCTTCAGTTCGGACAGGCCGAACTCCGTGCTACAGTCGTCGTAGACCCTTATGTTGTAGGGTACTGGAATAACCGTTTTGTAAAGGGAGTCTGCCATTATCTTTAACAAATCAAGCCGGTTGTACACCGGAATCGCTATCGTCAGCATCGTGCCCTCCCCCTAAAAATGATGCCTTAACCCGAAAAACAACTCGCTGTCGCCGGCCCCCGGCGACTCCCTCAAATGGCTGGAAAAATTTGTGGCAAAACTAATGCGCACATAAATGCTCCGCATAGCCGCCGGAAAAAACATAAGCTCAAAACCGTAGCCGATAACGGTGTTGGAAATGTCAAAGGAAATGCCATTAAGCGGGTCTTGGAAAATGGCAAAATCGACAATGGGGGAGATGTGCATTTCAAAATCGAAAAAACGCAGGCGCGGGTTGCCCGTCCACACCGAGGGCGTAAAGTCCAGCACGCGGACCGGAAAATCCAGATTCAGCGAAAGCATCTTGCTTGCCGTAAGCGAGCGGTCAAGAATCCCGCGAATCGCGTTGCCGGCCTCGTCGTTAAAATTAAAATCCCTGTAGTGCCAGTGGCGGAACATTAGCCGCGCCGAAACTCCCGCCCTGCCGCCCAAAGCGTAGTGGCCGGTGGCCGTCGCCGCAGTGTAAACATTCAAGGCCGCCCGCCCCCTCCCGCTCAAATGAAAATCGTGGTTGTAGGAATTTTCGAGGTAAAGGCCGCCGCCGTGGCGGAAATTGCCAATCCAGTCAATCCGTTCAAAGCCCAGGCTGTGCCCGAAAACTAAAAAAGGGCCGACGCGGTTTTCCGCAAGCGGCCAGCGGCTGAAAGCGTGGTTAAAAACCCCGGCAACATGGGCTGTGTAAACCAAATCGCCGAAACGCCAAGCCTCCACGCCGGTAGGAATTTCCCAGGAGGCAAAGGGCATGGAGGACATATAAAAGCCCATCTGGTAATCCCCGAAGATCGGCGCGTCCCTATCCGTATTTTCATCATTATATATGAAGGATTCGGTAAAACCCAGCGTAAGGGTCGTGCCCCCAAGCGGCAAATCTGCGGCAAGCCCGGTGGTGTTCAAAAAGTGCACCGGCGCATCGGAGTCCACGCGGTATTCAAAGCCTGTCAAAAAAATGAAACGCCAGTTCAATCCCAGGGCGACAAAGGGTGTGTCCGAGTCCCAAAGGAACTCAAAGGAACTGCGCCCCTGGGTGTCGCGCCTGTAGGTCAAATCAAGGCGCAGGGGGTGCATAGTGCCCAGAAAGTTGTAATCCCTGCCGCTTAGGGAAAGCTCAAAGCCCGTGTTGGAACTGTAGTTCGGCCGGGGAAGAACGATTATATTCCATGTGTCTTCTATTGTAAAAAAAAGGTCTAGGGGGAACCTGCCGGCGGCATCCGGGGCGCCTACGGAGTAGGCCAAGTCTGCCCTGTTAAAAAGCCTTTCGTTTACAAGAAGCTGTTCTTTTTCGGCGATAAAAAAGAGAAGGCCTTCGTAGCCCTGAATTTCCTGCCCCAGGGCGATCTCCAGGGCGTTCAGTATGGCGAAGGGGCGCGTGCGGCCGCTTATGTCAAAATGAAAGTAGTTGATTACAAAGACCGCCCCTTCCCCGGCGGCGATGTGCGGCGGCAGAGCCTCGCCGGCCTCTTCTTGTGGGGCGGCGTAGGGTGGCGCGTCTGTGCCGTCCTCTTCTTGGGAAAATGCCGGGAAAATAAAAAGAGATAGTAGGAAAACCGAAAGCGCCAAGCGCATTGCAAAACCTTTTGCGGAAAATCGTTTCATCTGGGCGCGAAAAAGCTTTCCGGACAGGGGCCGGAAAAAACGCCGAAAGAGAATTTAAGGAGAGCCTGCAATCTCAGCCGGGTGCAGGCGGCCGCAACACGCTCTGCTTTACTGCCCGGATGGTTGTTTTTGGGATTTTTAACAGCCCAGTTGGTTCTCCAATTAGTTCAATACTAGCGCATTCCCTGCCTGCAAGTCAAGGCTTTCTTCCTTATCCTCGCACGAAGGCACAAAGGCACTAAGGGAGAAGAAGAAGAGGATCAACCACGGAGGACTGGCAAGCTACGCTTGCCAGTCCTCCGTGGTGAAAATTCCCCCCTCTTCCCTTTGTGCCTTTGTGCCTTCGTGCCTTTGTGCCTTTGTGTGAGATAGCCGGCCGGCCGGCAGTTTTTTTGACATTTTTTCGATTTTCGTCATTTTAGGCTTGATTTTTTTTTCGCTTTTCCGTATTATATAATCATGGCTATAGAAATTATTGGAACCGGAAGGGCTTTGCCCGCCAGAAGGCTTACAAATGACGAGCTTGTGGCGGAAAAAGGGATAGACACAACAGACGAATGGATACGCTCCCACACCGGGATTGGAAGCCGTTACATTACAGACGACGAAACCACATCCGGCGACCTTGCTTTTGAGGCGGCAAAAAACGCGCTCGCTATGGCGGCCGGCTTTGCCGAGGCCGGCGGCGCGGAAAGGGAGGCGGCCGCCTTCGAGTTGGCGCAGACGCTTGACGCTATCATCATCGCCACAGCCTTCCCGGACTACATCGGCTGTCCTTCGACAGCCTGCATCGTTCAACACAAGCTGGGGGCGCGAAAGGCCTTGGCTTTTGACGTTACCGCCGGCTGCACCGGCTTTGCCTACGGCCTTGAAATCGCCGCCGGCATCATGGGCATAAGGGAGGCTCGCAAAAGAGTGCTCCTTATCGGCGCGGAAACCCTTACAAAAATAACCAACTGGGAAGACCGATCCTCCTGCATACTTTTCGGGGACGGCGCGGGGGCGGTTGTGTTGGAAAAAACCGACGCTCCCTGCGCCGGGGAAGGCAGGCGCGGCCTTGTAAATTCGGTGCTTTTTGCCGACGGCGGCGGGGGCGAAAGCCTTCTTATTAAAAAAGGCGGGGGGCGCAACCCCTACAAGGCCGGCGAGGTTGTGGACATCCCTCCGCACCTTTACATGAACGGCCAGGAAGTTTACAATTTTGCGGTCAAGGCCGTTGTGGAAACCGTGGATACATTGATGAAGGCCGAAGGGCTTTCTGCCGAGGATATTTCCGTCATCATTCCGCATCAGGCAAATGCGCGAATCGTGCAGGCGGCAAGAAAGCGGCTGCATATCCCGGAGGAAAAGTTTTACCTTAATATAGAAGAATATGCAAACACATCGGCGGCCTCGATCCCAATCGCCTTGGACGAAATGAACCGGGGCGGCCTGTTGAAAAAAGGCGATCTTTTGCTAACCGTGGGCTTCGGCGCCGGGCTGACCTACGGCGGCAACGCCATTGTTTGGTAATGGAGGGAAAAAAATGAGTGAGAAAAAACTGGCGTATTTGTTCCCAGGGCAGGGTGCGCAGTATACGGGCATGGCTTTGGATTTTCTTTCGTCGGGAAGCCCGGCGGTAAAGGCTCTGTTTGACACCGCGTCTGGCATTATGGAAAGGGATGTCAAGGAGCTTTTGGAGTCGGATGCGGACACTCTTAAAAGAACCGACATTTCGCAAGTTGTAATTTCGCTTGCGAACCTTTGCGCGGCGGCCTATCTTGGCGAGCGCGGCTACAAGCCGGCGGCCTGTGCGGGCTTTAGCCTTGGGGAATACTCTGCGCTGGCCACCGCCGGGGTGATAAGTGCCGAGGACTGTTTCCGGCTGGTCAAGGCACGCGGGCAGGCCATGCAGAAGGTGGCCGAGCGGCTGCTTCAAGAGGCCGGCGGCAATGCGGACTGTGCGCCCGGAATGGCGGCCGTCATAGGGCTTGCCCCCAAGGAGGTCGAAGCCCTTATTGAAAGCTGGCGGGGCGAGGGTTTTACCGGCCTTTATGCGGCGAACATTAACTCGCCGTCCCAGCTTGCGGTAAGCGGCACGGCGGCCGCCTTGGGCGAGGCCGAAAAGCGTTTCAAAGAGGCCGGCGCAAAGCGCGTTATAAGGCTTAAAGTGAACACGCCCTTCCACAGCCCCCTTTTGGAGCAGGCTGTCGAGCTTTTCCGCCCGGCCTTGGATGCGGTAAAGTTCGGCGAGCCGGCTATCCCGGTTTACTCCAACGTTACAAGCGGCACGGTTGCAAGCGGGGAGGAAGCGAAAAAGCTGGCCATAGAGCAGATTACAAAACCCGTGCGCTGGCTGGAAGAAGAGGCCTCCCTTGCGGCGGCCGGTTTTGACGCCTGCCTTGAGGTTGGCCCTGGCAAGGTGCTTTGCGGATTATGGAAGGATGCAGGAAGCCCGATTCCGGTTTTCCCAGCCGGGACGGTCGAAGATATATCAAAAATCGCAATATAAAGGAGGAAAAAATGGTATTGAACGGAAAAAAGGCGCTCATAACGGGCGCGGGAAGAGGAATTGGCAAAACCATAACCGACAAATTTTTGGCTCAAGGGGCCGAAATCTGGGGCTTGGATTTAAGGGAGCCGGACGACTTAAAAGAAAGGCTTGCGGCGGCCGGCGGCAAACTCCACTGGCTGTGCGCAGACCTTGGCAACCTTGGCGAGGTTGACAAAGTAATGGAGGCCGCAATCAAGGAATCCGGGGGCTTTGACATCTTTGTAAACAATGCGGGCATAACAAAGGACAACTTGGCCTTCAGAATGTCGCAGGAAGAATGGCAAAAGGTTATCGACATAAACCTTAGCGCGGCCTTTTTCGCCGCCCGCACGGTGGCCCGGGACATGACGCGCAAAAAGGCAGGCTCGATTATCAACATGGCAAGCGTTGTCGGCGTTCACGGGAACGGCGGGCAGGCCAACTATTCGGCAAGCAAGGCCGGGCTTATCGGCGTTACAAAAAGCCTCGCGCTGGAGGTGGCCAGCCGGGGGGTGCGCGTGAACGCGCTTGCCCCAGGCTACATAGAATCGGACATGACGGCGGCCATCTCGGATGCGGCGCGTCAGTTCATGCTGGAAAAAGTCCCGCTTAAAAGGGCGGGCAAGCAGGAAGATGTTGCAGAGGCGGCGTTGTTTTTCGCATCGGACGCTTCTTCATACATAACGGGGCAGGTATTGCCCGTAGACGGCGGAATGTTCACTTAGGAGTAGGCAAGAATGATGAAAAAAGTTGTAGTAACAGGTATGGGGGTAATAAGTCCTATCGGTAAAACCGTGGAAGAGTTTTGCGAAAGCTTGAAAGCGGGAAAAAGCGGGATAGGGCCGATAACTCAGTTTGACACAAACGGCTTTGACGTTACTATAGCCGGGGAGGTTAAGGATTTCGATCCCAGCCTCTATATAGACAAAAAAGAAGCCCGGAAAATGGCGCGTTTTGTCCAGTTTGCGGCCGCCGCGGCGGCCCAGGCGCTTACGCAGGCCGGCCTTTTGGCCGAAGCGGACGGGGAAGGCAAGCGGCGCGTGAAAAGCGACGCGGCGAGGACGGCGGTGGTTATAGGCAACGGGATCGGCGGGTTCGAGGTTATAAGCGAATCTCACAAAAAGATGTTCGATTCGGGGCCTAGGCGTATGCCGCCCCTTACCGTCCCCATGATGATCCCCAATATGGCGGCTGGAAACATCTCCATGATGTTCGGCATAAACGGGCCGGCCTACACCCAGATTACAGCCTGCGCCGCCGGCGCGGACGCTCTGGGGCAGGCTCTGGATTTAATCCGGGCAGGACGCGCCGACGTGGCGGTGTCCGGCGGCACGGAGGCGGTTATCACCCCCTTTGCCGTGGGCGGCTTCCAGATGCTCAAGGCGCTTTCAACCAAAAGGTGCGGCGAGCCGGAAAAGGCTTCCCGCCCCTTTGACGCGGACCGGGACGGCTTTGTCATCGCCGAGGGGGCGGGCATTCTCATTCTTGAAAGCGAGGAGCACGCGAAAAAGCGCGGGGCGAAAATCCTTGCCGAGTTTGCAGGCTACGCCGGCACTGCCGACGCTTATCACATAACGTCGCCGGACCCGCAGGGTCTGGGCTGCAGCGCGGCGGTAAAGGCGGCTCTGGCGGACGCGGGGCTTAAGGGCGAGGATATCCAGTATTACAACGCGCACGGCACTTCTACCGAGATTAACGACCCTTGCGAAACGAAGATGCTCAAGCTGGCTTTCGGGGATCACGCCTACAAGCTGAAGGTGTCCAGCACGAAGAGTATGCACGGGCACTGCATTGGCGGCGGCGGCGGGATCGAGGCCATTGCCGGGATTCTGGCGATGCGGGACGGGTTTTTCCCCCCGACGATCAACTTCGAGAACCCCGGCGAGGGTTGCGACTTGGACTATGTGCCGAACAAGGCGCAAAAGGGCGAAATCAACGCCTTCATGTCCGGGTCGCTGGGCTTCGGCGGACACAACGCGATGGTTGTTTTCAAAAAATACACCGCCTAAAGGCGGCGGGCGGATGGCTGGGGGCTGGAAGGGGATGAAAACTTCCGGCCTTCCGGCTTTCGCAAAATAAACAAGGAGATAGACATGGGCGAAATTGAAGGGCTTTTGCCGCACCGCGATCCGTTTTTGTTCGTAAGCGAGATTGTCGAGGCTAGCAAGGAAAAAATTGTAGCAAAGCGCGTTTTCACGGAAAAAGATTTTTTCTTTAAGGGGCATTTTCCAGAATACCCCGTGGTTCCGGGCGTTATTTTAATCGAAACGATGGCGCAGTCAGGCGGCGCGGGCCTGCGCAAAATCGGCGTTTTAGGCGGGGACGCGCTGTTTTTTCTGGCGACTGTGGACAAGGTAAAGTTCCGCAGGCAGGTGCGCCCCGGCGACGAAGTGAGATCGGAAATCGAAAACTTGCGCATTTCGCCCAAGATGATCAAGCAGTCCGGCAAGGCCTTTGTCGGCGACGAGCTTGCCGCCGAAGCCGAATGGATGTGCCTTGTCGGCTCGCCTTAAACCCGGCGGGAAGTCCGGCGCGGCGCGGCGGGAAGTCCGGCGCGGAGCGAAAAAAAATTGTATAAGGATGATGCAAAATGGTAGTAAAGCCGAAAGTAAGAAGCAATATTTGTCTTAACGCCCACCCGGCCGGGTGCGCGGCCAGCGTGCAGAGGCAGATCGAGTATGTCAAAAAAACATTGAAAAAAGGCGCATCGGGCGCGCCCAAGCTGGTTTTGGTTCTGGGCGGCTCCACCGGCTACGGCCTGGCAAGCAGGATTGCGGCGGCCTTCGGCTACGGGGCGGCCACCGTGGGG
>WRKI01000350.1 GCA_009778155.1 Spirochaetota bacterium | reverse complement strand
AAGGATACTTTGATGGCTAAAAATTTGTCTTGGCGGGTTTGCGTGATGAATTTTCAAGGAAATTAAGCCTTATGTTTTCTAAATGTAGAATTGCTGATTTTTTTTTTGCATTTTTTTTCGGCTTTTTTTTAATCTCCCAAAAAACGCCGTTCCCTCTTCCCGGCCTTGGCGGCCGGCCGCCCGGCGGGTCTGAATTTACTCCCATTTTAATCACACCAAGGCACCAAGGCACAAAGGCACGAAGGTTCGGGCAGAACCATGATACGCCTGAGCCTTCTCCTCGCCTCAATATAGCGCAAAAACATGATAAAGCGGCGTTTTCTTCCTTATATTAACTTTGTGCCTTTGCGCCTTTGTGCCTTTGTGTGAGATATTTCCGAGTTTCGTGTCGTTCATGCCTTTGTCGCCCGCCCGGCAGGGAAAAAAGATGGATTTTGGTGTTGGGGACTTGACAAAATGGGGAAAAAGTCGTATGTTTAGTACAGTGGTTTTGAAAGTTTCAAAACTGTGCCTACCTGGTGAAGGATAGGTAGCCACTCTGCAAGGCGGCCTTGTAGCATTGCACGCTTCAGGAGGGCGTAAGCCCTCCTGCTTTTATTTTAAACCCCGTATGCTAAACTTATGTGTAGCCCCAGTGCCGTCAAGGGTCAGTATTAGCCAGCCCTTTGTCGTCCCGCTGTAAGCCCTGTGGTTCAGCACTTTCTTTACAATTTCCAGTACTTCACCTTTTGTGATATTGGGGTTGGCTACCCTTATATACACGTTGTCGCTTTGCATCCGGGAATCCCAAAATCTTTCTTCCACACGCCTTATTTTCCCTTCCACGGTCTTAAACTCGCAGGGCTCGCCGTTCACTACGGCATCCGGGCCTTTAACAAAGCCCTCCACGGGGTCTTTTGTTTTTGGCAACAGGTACACGCTGTAGCCCATTTTGGCCAGTATGTGCGCCTGCCTTATTTCCTTTGCCAGCGCAAGCTCGTCTTTTTCTTTGATTTTCGCCCCGGCTATTTTTATGTTCCGCAAATCCGGCGGTATCTCGTAGCCTTTTCCCTCCCGCGTGAATTTTACGTCTTGAGCGTCCATCCACTCTTCATCCGGGAAGCGTCTTCGCGCCTCCGCCTCTGTCTTTTCCGCATTTTCCTTTTCTCTGCTGTCTTTCGGCTTCATATCGGCTCCACCGGCCAGTCAATGTTTCGCATTCCCCATTTTAACATTTTTGCGGCGGCATAGCCACGCCCGGCAGGGAAAAAAGATGGATTTTGGTGTTGGGGACTTGACAAAATGGGGAAAAAGGCGTATGTTTAAGTACAGGGAATTGAGCCTGTTTCAATGCTTGGTTCATTTTGGGACAGCCTCAATCAATCAGACGATTATGCGGGCGGGCAGCCGCCGCGCTAGGCGTTCCGGCAAGGTATCTGGCTCGCAGGATAGCAAGGTACAGGAGAATATTTATGAAAATACTTTGCCTTCTGGCAGGCATCGCTTTGCTTGGTTTTTCCGCGTGCCAAGCGCATGAAACGGAATTCGAAGCCGGGGTTGTAGACAGGTTCGACTTTTTCTCTCTCGATATTGGCCATCTGGAAAACCAGCTGGCTCTGTTCGCCTTCGAGGGCTACCCGGCCATGCGGACGGGCATGGCTTTACGGGACGGAATGCTTTATATCTCCGACGGGAACGGCGGCAAAATTGTCCGGTATAACTTTTTCGGCGACCTGCTCTTCATGATTTTTAACGAGGATACAAACCCGCGCCCAATCAGCCTAAGCACAAACTTTGCAGAGGGCGAACACGCCACACGCTGGGCAATCCACTATCCGCTAAAAGACCCCGGCAGAATCGTCGTTGACTCCCGACGGCACATCTTTGTCGAGGAACGCCTGCCGCCAGAGAGGGTTCGCTTTGATCAGGAAAACAATGTCGTGCTTGACGCGATGCTGCTGCACTTCGACCAAAACGGAAACTTCATCCAATACTTGGGGCAAGACGGCATCGGCGGCACGCCCTTCCCCCGAATAGTCGGGCTTTATGCCTCTGGAACCGACGAAATCGTCGTGGTTTCCCGCCTTCCCGGCGGCTGGAACATCTTTTGGTTCGACCCTTCCGGGGCGCTGCTCTACTTAATCATGATAAGCTCAAGCGAAATCCCGATGCTGCCGGAAATGGATCAGGCTTTGGGCATTGTGGACAGAATCGTCGCGGTGCCGGACTCCAGACAGCTTTTAATCAAGGTGGATTACTACAAAGACATTTTGGGCGACGACTATATGCGGCTGGGCAAAGAGCTGTACCGCTCTCTTATCTGGACATTGAACGTGGAAGACGGCTCCTATATCGCCTATACGGACGTGCCTCATTATACAGTGCCGGGCGACACTGAGGGGGTCTTGGGCAAAATGATCTATTCCATGCTGGGCGTAATGCCCAACGGGATCGCTTTGCTTTACTTTCCAATAGAGACCGGGCATTCCATACTGTTTTTGAACACGATTACCGGCGAACAGCGGCGCGGCGTTATCAACTTTAGCAGTAGCCAGCTTGTATACCACAACTTTAGCATTTCGCCGGAAGGTATGCTTTTAGGGATTCTGGTAGACGATTACCAAGTAAATCTGGTAAGCTGGCGTACAGATGTATTTTTAATAAGGGAGGAGGCGCTATGAGTGAAAGACAGCGGCCTAATGCCAACTACAAGTTGAGCAAGCCGGACAGCAAATATAACGAGCCGATTAACGAAGATGAGCTTGTTTTCTACTATAATAGGGAGGAGCGGCTAGCCAAGGCTTCCAAGGCGGTGCGGGATATTTATGACGCGCCTGCGGCGAAGCCCCGGCGTTTTGGTTTGTTCTCTGTCTTGGTTTCCACACGCCCCAATCGCTTTATCTTTGGAACGCTTATTATTTTGTGCTTGGTGATTTTCGTTCTTTCGCGCATTGGGACTTGGGACAATGTTTACACCCTTGACGGGAATCGAATTGCCGTAAGCGGGGTAAGGAGCCACGGGGCGACCGTTTTAACTGTAACAAAGACCATAACGGGCGGGAACCTTCAAAATGTCCATTCCGGGGCGGTTGACGTTATTGTCGCGCCGGCAGATGACGGCGAGGTTTTTGTCCACCGTATGTTTTTCTCGCTGGCTGAAGAGGAGGTCTACAGCTTTGTTGTCCCATTCGATGTCCCGGAGCTTGAAATAATGATGGTTACCCACAGGGCTTCGCTGGGAATGGTGCTTAGACCCGATTGAACAACCGACGGTAAAATGCTACAATCAATTTGTGATTCTGAACCTAAGGAGTGTATAAAAAGTGTTGCAATTGTATGTTTTGTCCGTGCTTTTTAACGGCATGATCGGCTGTATAATGCTGGCCGGGGACAACGATAAAAGCGTGGCTGTAGAGGATGGCCCCGGCCCTTTGGGTTTGCCTTTTAGCAAACTTACGTTTTTTATCGGCCTAAGCGTTTTAAGCGTTGGCACTGGGATTTTAAAGCTTTTTGCAAATATGAACGCGGTGGTCATTGTCGGCGATTTGCTGCCGGCTTTGTCCGGCATTCTTGCCGGTTTTAGCCTGCTTTTTGCCGTCTACCGCCAAAAGGCTTCCCACCCAAGCGGCGGCGGGGGCAAGTTGGACGATTTGGGCGCTTTTTTGCTGGAACACAGAAAAATTGCAGGGGTGGTGTTTCTTTTGGTCGCGCTACTGCACTTTTTGTTCCCCGGTGCGCTTTTCTTTTAAGGAAACGATGATTAGCTTCGAGTTAATCAGTGTTTCCTTAAGTGGCAGCGTGAAATTGTCGAGATAATTTAAAATGAGAGTAAGGCAAAGGCACATAATTTTATCGGTCGCTTTTTTTGTTTTGATTCTTGCCTCCTGCGGCAGAAGGCAAGACGAGCGCAGTATTATGCCGCCTGCAAGTTTCCCCCTGTCAAGGGATTATGTCGGCTACGGTGTTGTAAGTGCCTCTTTCATCCATATTATGGAAGAGCCGGTGGGTAGCAGCGAATCGCTGGGGATTCTTAGGCGCGGCACGTCGGTGCGCATTGTGGAGCGGCGTATAATCGGCCAGCAGGCCTGGCTTAAAATCGAGGCGGAACAAAACGGCTGGGTTACCGAAGAAGTTATGGAAATTTTCTATAGCGAAGGCAGGGCAAGAACGGCTGCCCAAATTATGAACAGATGATCGAAATCCTGCGCTTTGCCGCGCTTCCCGTTATCGGCGCAATTATCGGCTACAGTACCAACGTGGTCGCCGTGAAAATGCTTTTCCGTCCGCTTAAAGAGGTGCGCATTTTCGGCATAAGACTGCCTTTTACGCCCGGCATTCTTCCAAGACAGCGCCGGCATCTTGCCGAAAGTATTGGCGCGATGGTGGAACGGGAGCTTTTTACGGCGGAGATTCTGCGGCAGCGTCTGGACAGGGAAGAAGTCCGCGAAAAAATAAAACTTTCGATTTCGCTCTTTACCGAAAAAATGCTGGCGGCAAAGCCTGGCGAGTTGTTTTCCGCAAAACCTCATTCTCAAATCGAGGTGGCCGACAATCCCAAAAACTTTATCCACGAAAAAATCTTACACGAGGTCGAGGATAATTACCCGGCCATTACATCTGCCCTTCTAAACTTTTTGCGCACTTACGATGTCCGCCGGCAACTGGAAGCAAAGGGGCACGTTTTACTCAGCAAGATCATTCTTAAGCTGAATCCGTTTCAGCAGCTTTTTATTTCGGCCACAAAGTACGATGTAACACTGACGCAAAAAATGCCGGAAATTATCGAAGACTTGCTTGTAAGCGCGGAAAATATGCTAGCGGACGATTCCGTAAAAAAAGAATTGCTGGACAAGGCCGACCTTGCATTGGAGCAGTTTTTAGGCCGGGGGGACAAAAGCCTTGGCGAAAGCTTAAAACTTGACGCGGATGACAAGCAAAAACTGGACGAGCAAATATTCGCGCATTTACAGTCTGTCATGGACGAGCAGATCGAAAAAATGCTCGATTCGGTAAATGTCAAGGAAATGGTACGCGAAAGAATCGACTCGCTTGATATGCTCAAGGTAGAAAAAATCATTCTGGATGTAATGGCGAACCAGTTTACATGGATACATATTTTTGGCGGGATACTTGGTTTTTTAATCGGCCTGTTTCAGCTTTTTCTTATGTTCGCGCTTGGAAGTTTTTAGCCGGCCGGGTTTTCTTGGTTGGGGTACTCTATGCGCGCGTGGTAATAGCTCGCCAAAACTTTTACAAAAGCGCCCCTGATAATTTTTAGCTCGCGAAAAGTAAGCTCGGACTTTGCAAGCTGCCCCTCTTCCACTTTTGCGTCAAAAAGCCCGGCAATAAATTTATCGATTTTTGCCGCCGTGGGTTTGGCCAGCGTCCGCACGGCGGCCTCCGTAACATCGGCAAGCATGACCACGGCGGACTCCCGCGATTTCGGCGGGCTGCCGGGGTACTGGAAGTCTTCCGGGTTTACGCTCTCCCCCTGTTCCACCGCCTTGTTGTAAAAAAACGAAACAAGCGAATTGCCGTGATGCTCTTGGACAATTTCGATTACCGCCTTGGGCAGCTTCAATGAACGCGCCTTTTCCGTACCCAATTTCACATGACTGCGAATAACCGTTACGGAAAGCCGAGGGGCAATATCGTCGTGTTTGTTATGATCGGTCTGGTTTTCGATAAAATAATCCGGGTTTTCCATTTTGCCAATGTCGTGGTAATACGCGCCAACCCTGGCAAGCAATGCGTTTGCCCCTATGTCCGTGCAGGCTTGCTCCGCAAGTGTTGCAACCATCATCGAATGGCTGTATGTGCCGGGCGCTGTCGTAAAAAATTTGCGAAAAACCGGGGCGTTAAGGTCTGAAAGCTCGATAAGCCGAAACGGAGTAATGGCGTTAAGGGCTTGCTCAAGCGGCGGCAGAATGCCCAAAAGCAACATTCCCGAAACAACGCCGTTCAAGATCGCCAAAAAAAGCAAAACCGGGTAAACGCCGATGCTTGCGCGTAACAATAATAGGTACACCGAAACAGCAAGACAGTTTGTCGCCGCAATTACAAGCCCCGCCCGGATAATTTCCATTCGTTTTTGCGCGCCTTGCAGGGCGACAGAGGCCGCCATGCCGGAAATAACCGCAATTATGAAGGAAAAACTGTTATAAGTGCCAAGCATATAAGAGGCCACCGGCAAAGCTATCGCCATGACCAATGCCGCCCGCGCACCGATAAAAACAGCTAACACCATTACGACCAGCGCGACCGGGAAAACAATGGAAATGGGAAAGGCTTCGGGAATGTCAAAAATGCTGTTAATGAGAATGGGGACTGTTAGGTAAAAGCAGACCAAGGCGGAAAAAAGATAACTTTCGCTGTTGTTAAGGTTTCTGCCCAGAGTAATTTCGCTTCGCAAAAATGCAAACAGCGCGTGGATAAAAACGAGCAAGAGCCATGTTGTAGCTAGCTCGACGGCTGTGGAAAAAACCAAAGGCGCTAAATGGGAAATGCCGTTTGCAAAATCGCCAATTCCAATGCCAACATCTCTTGTTGTTCTTATGACAAAAAACGTAACGACAAAAAGCAAAAAACTTGCGATAGCCGGCCCCCGGCTGTATTCGGCAAGGTTCAGCCACTTGGCGACAAACTTTTTTACAAACGCGACCAGTGTAAGAATTTTCGCCGATCTTAACCCCGGCCGATCAATATCCGTTTTCATGGTATGCCTGAATTATTTTTTTTATCAAGGGGTTTCTAACGACATCATCGGTGTGCAAAAACGAAAAATAAACACCTTCGACCTTTCTAAGTATTTCAATTGCGTGTAACAGCCCGGATTCATTTTTACGCGGCAAGTCTACTTGCGTAACGTCTCCTGTTATAAGCGCCTTCGTGCCGATTCCTATTCTTGTAAGAAACATTTTCATTTGCTCTTTTGTTGTGTTTTGCGCTTCGTCAAGAATCACCATGCAATCGTTAAGACTGCGTCCCCGCATATAAGCCAAGGGAGCTATTTCGATAGCTCTGGATTCTTCCATTTTATGTATTGTTTCGTAGGGGATAAGGGATTCCATTGCGTCATAAAGCGGTCTAAGATAGGGGCTTATTTTTTGGCTTAAATCGCCCGGCAAAAAACCAAGGCTTTCCCCGGCCTCTACGACAGGCCGCGTAAGAACCAGCTTTCGCATTTTTTTGGAAAGCACAAGCCGCAGGGCTTCGGCAATGGCAAGGTACGTTTTGCCCGTTCCCGCCGGGCCTATGCAAAAGCAAATGTTATCCTCGCGCATTCCCCGGATATAGGCCGCCTGATTCGCGCTTCGGGGATACACCCGCTTAAACCCCTGCGGGATTTGAATTGCCGCCTCCCTTAGACTGTCGCCCACGGCCTTTAAGCCGGGGGAACTTTCGTCGTCCTGCTGGGCGGGGCTTTCCGCGCCGGCCGGTGCCGCAACCGCGCCTGCCGCCATTTCTGCCGAAAAAAGGCTTTTGGTCAAGGCGACGACGTGGTCGGGGCTGGGGTCTTCGCCGTCGTTTATAACGGCGATCAAGCTGTCGATTATCGCCTTAAAGCACCGGACAGCCGCCTCGCTTGCGCCCTCCAGGCGAATTTCATTGCCTTTGGCAACAATGCGCCCTCCAAGCGAATTTTCGATTATTTTAAGGTTCCCATCGTTTGCCCCGCAAATCCCCTGTAAGGTATCCCGGTTGGCCAACACAATGGTTATTTCGCCATCCAATGAAGCCTCGTGTGAAAAAAACATCTAAGGAAACGATGATTAAATCCCATCTAGGATGCGGATTTAAATCCAAATCATCGTTCTTAACCGCATTTTGCGCAATGAAATGAGCAAATGCATCGGACTTTAGTCCGCGGGAAACGCTGATTAGCGTCGAGTTGATCAGCGTTTCCCTATGTTTAAGTGTAGAGCATTTTTAACGCCGCGTCAATGCCGAATTTCAATCTGCCGGCGCATACTAGACGCGGAAGGGCAAATCAAGTATAATTGCCCAATGAGTGATGCAACAACGGCGCGCGAGCGAGACAGCTTTTTCTCCCCCAAGAGCGACGTGGCCTTCAAGCTAATTTTTGGGGACGCAAAGTACATCGAGATACTGCTCGATTTGTTGAAGGCGATCCTCGGCCTGTCCGACGAGGAGTTCGAGGAAATCGAGATTTTAGACCCGCACCTGCTGCGGGAAGGCAGGAACGACAAGATGGGCATTGTGGACATACGGCTGAAAACAAGAGCCGGCAAGATGATCCACATTGAGATACAGATACAGCCCAAGAGTGATTTTGAAAAACGGGTTGTCTTTTATCAAGCCAAGATGATAGCCAAGCAGTTGGGGAAGGGCGACGATTATTCGGCGATGCGGCAGGTGATCAGCATAATCATAGCGGATTACGACCTGTTTCCCGGCAGTGAAAGCTACCACAACCGTTTTACAATGATCGCTCCGGAGAGCGGGCTGAAATTTGGCGATATGCAGGAAATCCACACGCTGGAGCTGAAGAAGCTGCCCAAGGAATGGGACGGCACGAGCCTGCACGCCTGGATGCAATTTTTTTGCGCGAAAAGCAAGGAGGAACTGAACATGATAGCGGAAAATCACCCCGCAACAAAAATCGGCGAAGCGGTAATCCGCTGGTCATATTTTTCCCAAGACGAAACCGCCCGGATAATATCCGACGCCGAGGAAATGCACCGCATGGACATGGCCGTGGAAAGAAGAGCAGCCCGCGCGGAAGGCCGGGAAGAAGGCTTGCAGGAAGGCCGTGAGGAAGGCCGTGAGGAAGGCCGTGAGGAGGGTTTGGAGGCAGGCCGGCAGGAAGGCCGTGAGGAGGGTTTGGAGGCAGGCCGGCAGGAAGGAAGAAACAGGGCTATGGAAGATGTCGCCAGAAAAGCTCTTGCCGATGGTGTTCCCGTGGAAATGATTCAAGGGTTTACCGGGCTTGACATTGAAGCCATTCGCGGCCTGCTGTAGGGCGGGCTAGGGCAATTGCCAGATTTTTTTTTGCCGGGGGCCTTGCTTTAAATTTTGTTTCTTGCTATAATAATTGTGGTGGCTTAAATTTTCGCCGTAAACAGCGGTTGGGAGCAAGAGGAAACTGGCATCTAATATGAAGAAATTGACAAAAATGTTCGGCATTGCCGTTTTTGCGGCAGTTATTTTTTCGGCAACCGCCTGCGAAATGTCAGACGAGCCAAGGCCGAGCATTCCGGCGGAACTGCACGGGACATGGAACGAAGTTGTAGACGGCGGAATCGGCAACCAGTTGACAATTACCGAATTTTCCGTTATAAGTATAGTTAGAAGGCCGGTTGAAGGCGGCGGCGGCACGGAGTATATCGTGGATTCCAGCCATACGTTTTTCATTGAGTCCGTAATACGGGGGGCTTTGGCGCAAAATCCGGGGCTTTACCCGGAGGTGTACGGTTATACTTTGGCCTTTGGATACAACAGAGGCATGACCGGCGTGCATATAGACGGGGGCTATCTTGTAATTAACGGTGCAGGCGGGGGAATCCACGGGTTCCCTTTTACTGTGCGAATGGGCAGGTATGAGCTTGCGCCTTAAAAAAATGCAAAAAAAAATATTTTTTTATTTTTTTTTGCAAAAACTATTGACCAAGTTGTTGAAATTTGCTATGCTTTTTAAGCAACCTCTTGATAACTTTGAAAAAGATGGTGTGCTTTTGCTTGACGGTGTAAAAACCGTAGGGCGTGTAGGAGTTTTGAAGGTCGGCCGGGTTAAAATTACGGCTGTAAATTGATATTGAAGGAGTTTTTTGCGGATGCCTACTATTAATCAGTTGGTTCGTTTCGGGCGAAAGCAGGTGGTTGTAAAGACGAAATCCCCGGCTTTACGGTCTTGCCCGCAGAGGCGCGGGGTCTGTACTAGGGTTATGACGGTTACGCCCAAGAAGCCTAACTCTGCATTGCGAAAGGTTGCGCGTGTAAGGCTTTCTCATGGAACCGAAGTTACCGCGTATATTCCCGGTATTGGGCATAATTTGCAAGAGCACTCGGTGGTTTTGGTCAGGGGCGGAAGGGTGAAAGACCTTCCCGGTGTCCGTTATCATATTGTCCGCGGCGCGAAAGATACGCTGGGCGTAACAGACAGGAAGCGCGGACGCTCGAAATACGGCGCAAAGCGGCCCAAGGCCTAAGAGGGAAATATGGGACGTAAGAAAAAGAGTATTGACAGGGGCATACTTCCTGATTCAAAATATAATAGCGCGGTTGTTTCCAAGTTTGTGAACCGAATGATGTGGGATGGAAAGCGTTCTGTCGGTTTGCGGATAGTTCATAACGCGCTGTCGATTATACAGGCAAAAGCGGCCGACAAAGAGCCGTTGGAGGTTTTTTTGAAGGCTCTTGGCAATGTCAAGCCTATGGTGGAAGTAAAATCCAGAAGGGTTGGCGGTGCTACATATCAGGTTCCGGTAGAAATACGGGAAACAAGGCGCGAAGCGCTGGGGATGAGGTGGATTATTAACGCCGCCCGCTCGCGTTCCGGCCACAGCATGGGGGAGCGTCTTGCATCTGAGCTGCTAGATGCTTATAATAGTACGGGTACTGCTTTCAAAAAGAAAGAGGATACCCATAAAATGGCAGAAGCGAACAAGGCTTTTGCACATTACAGATGGTAACATTTGTTTGGACGTAGCTTCCGGCAAATAGCGGCATAGGGGTTGCAAACGCTTGTGCCGTGCTGTCAGGGTTTCCAAACCGATCATCGGCGTTGATGAGACAGGTGGAACGAGACAAGGGTAAGGGCCTTCGGGTTTTTGCTGTTAGGGTTGTTAAAAACCCTTGGAGTTTTAAGAGGCGTTTGTAGCCGCTTTTATCTTCCATTGTTTTCCGTTTTTTATCTGTCATAAACAAAGATACGCTGCATGCTTTGCCGGAATGTTATTCCTGCAGGTGTGTATGTTCTATTTTAAGTGTTCATTAAGGAGGACACGAAATGGCGAAGGATAAATTTCAACGGAATAAAATCCACGTAAACGTCGGGACCATTGGGCACGTTGACCATGGTAAAACCACGCTTTCTGCAGCCATCACCCAGTATTGCGCAAAAAAATACGGTGATAAGGCGCTGAAATTTGATGATATAGATAATGCTCCAGAAGAAAAACAGCGGGGTATAACTATCAATACCCGGCACTTGGAATATCAATCGGACAACAGGCACTATGCTCACATAGACTGCCCCGGCCACGCGGACTATATCAAAAACATGATTACCGGTGCCGCTCAGATGGACGGTGCGATCTTGGTCGTTTCCGCCCCCGACTCGGTTATGCCTCAAACAAGGGAGCATATCATTCTTGCAAGGCAGGTAGGCGTTCCCAATATTTTGGTCTTCCTTAACAAGGTTGACTTGATGGACGATCCTGATCTTGTGGAGCTTGTCGAAGAAGAGATCAAGGACGTGCTTAACGCAAATGGCTTCCCCGGCGACACAACGCCGATTATCAAGGGTGCGGCCTTTAAGGCTTTGGAAGCTCTTGGCTCTGGAACCGAATCGGAAGACACCAAGTGTATAGAAGAGTTGCTTCAGCAGTTGGATGCATATTTCCCGGACCCTGTGCGCGATTCCGACAAGCCCTTCATTATGCCTATCGAAGACGTGTTTACGATTCCTGGGCGCGGTACGGTTGTTACCGGTAAAATTGAGCGCGGTCAGCTTAAATTGAACGAAGAAGTCGAGATTGTCGGCATTAGCCCCACAAGGAAAACTGTTGTTACCGGTATCGAAATGTTTAACAAGCTTTTGGATTCCGGGCTTGCGGGCGATAACGTGGGAACTTTGCTTCGCGGCGTTGACAAGAAAGAAGTTGAGCGCGGGCAGGTGCTTGCGAAACCGGGGTCGATTCAGCCGCACAAGGTTTTTAAGGCGCAAATCTACTGTTTGTCCAAGGAAGAAGGCGGACGGCACAGCCCGTTCTTTACGGGTTACAGGCCTCAGTTCTACTTCCGCACGACGGACATTACTGGAACGGTAAAGTTGCCGGACGGTAAAGAGATGGTTATGCCTGGCGACCACACTGAAATAACCGGAGAGTTGATTCATCCGATCGCTATGGAAAAGGGGCTTCGTTTCGCTATTCGCGAAGGCGGCAAAACGGTCGCTTCTGGTCAGGTCATAGAGATAGTCGAGTAGGGGTTATTGATGGCAAAGGAAAGAATTCGCGTAAGGTTGCGCGGTTTCGATGTTGAGTTGATCGATCAAAGCGCAAAGTCAATCGCCGAAGCGGTAATGAAAGCCGGAGCGAAAGTTACGGGACCAATTCCGTTGCCGACGCGCATCAACAAGGTTACGGTATTGCGTTCACCTCATGTGAACAAAAAGGCTCGTGAACAATTTGAGATGCGTACCCATAAACGATTGATCGATATTGCCAATCCCACAGCGGAAGTTATGGATTCTTTAATGAAGCTAGAAATTTCCGCCGGTGTGGATGTGGAGATTAAACAGTAAGCGGGTGCAATGATGTTAGGTCTAATGGCCAGAAAAGTAGGAATGACGCAAATTCTAGATGAAGCTGGCAATCTTATCCCGGTAACGGTGATGCGGGTTGTTTTGAATGTCGTCATCTCGCAAAAAACGAAGGATAAAGACGGGTACAACGCTGTTGTCGTTGGCGTGGAAGATGTAAAGAAGAACCGGATAACAAAGGCTTATGCAGGCCAGTTCCCGGAAAGCATCGCCCCTAAAAAACGGATTAAAGAGTTCAGGGATTTTGAAAAAGAAATCGCTGTGGGGGATGAATTGGGAATGGAATTGTTCGAGGGCGTGCGCTACGTTGATGTAAGCGGCGTAAGCAAGGGCAAGGGTTTTCAAGGTGTCTTTAAGCGCTACGGCTTCGGCGGCGGGCGTAAGACCCACGGTTCAAAGTTTCACAGGGAACCTGGTTCTACGGGGCAAAACACATACCCGCACCGGACTTTCAAAAACAAGAAAATGCCGGGCAGAATGGGCAGGGAAAATGTTACGGCGTTATCCCTGCGGGTAATAAAGACGGATGCTGAAAAGCGGCTAATTATGGTTCGCGGCGCGGTTCCCGGCATAAACAAAGGGCTTGTGTTTGTCCGTGCGGCGGTGAAAAAATAGGCGGTATGAAATGAACTGCAAAGTGTATTCGACGGAGGGTAAAGAGCTTAGAACCGTGTCTTTAGACGATTCGGTTTTCGGCCTTCCGTTTAACGAGGCGTTGATCTGGTACGCGATAAACAACGAACTTGCCAACAAAAGGCAGGGGAATGCCAGCACCAAGGGACGCGGCGAGGTCAACGGCTCCAATGCCAAGCCCTATAAGCAAAAGGGAACTGGGCGTGCGCGTCGTGGCGATAAAAAATCTCCGCTTCTGGTGGGGGGCGGAACGATTTTCGGCCCCAAGCCCCGGGATTACTCTTACTCCATGCCGCGCAAAGCAAAGCGCAAGGCGATGAAAACAATTTTAAGCCTAAAGGTGCAAAGTGAAACCTTGAAGGTAATCGAAGATTTTACAATAGAGTCCGGCAAAACGAAAGACCTTGCGACTCTTTTGAAAAACTTTAACCCTGGGACGCGGACGGTGCTTATCTTAAAGGACGATGATTCCATGCTTAAAAGGGCGGCGGCAAACATACCTTGGTTGAGCTATCTTTCGTATAACCGTCTTAGGGCGCACGATTTGTTTTACGGCCGGCAGGTGTTGATGCTGGAAACGGCGGCGACCAAACTGAATGATTTTTACGGAATGGAACCTAAGGAGGCCGCAAAATGATGATTCCTTACGAAGATATTCTGCTTGCGCCTGTGCTTTCCGAAAAGGCTAACTCGCTTCGTGAACAGGGAAAGTATGTGTTCAGGGTTGATCCCAGGGCAAATAAGATTCAAATAAAAGAAGCGGTGCGGCAACTGTTTAATGTAAACCCGATTTCCTGTACGGTAATGGTTGTCGGGGGAAAACCTAAGCGCCTTCGCCATCGTTCGGGCTATACTTCAACATGGAAGAAAGCCATCGTGCGTTTGCCCAAGGACGAAAAAATCGGCCTTTTTGAAGGCGTGTAGAAGAGGATATTCATGGGTATTAAGACATATAAGCCGATTACCCCGGGGATGCGGCAGTATACCAGCCTTGACTTCTCGGAATTGACAAAAAAAACAAAGCCGGAAAAGAGCCTTACGGTTGGTTTGGTGCGAAAGGCCGGCAGGGATTCTCAAGGGCGTATAAGCGTACGGCATAAAGGCGGCGGGCACAAAAGGCGTTACCGGCTAATTGACTTTAGGCGCGACAAAATCGGCATACCGGGCAGGGTTGCTTCTATTGAATACGATCCTAATCGCAGTGCCAATATCGCTTTGATTGTGTATAAAGACGGCGAAAAGCGTTATATCATCGCGCCAAAAGGTTTGCTTGTTGGCGCTACGGTGCAAAGCGGGCCGGGTGCGCCTATCGAAACGGGCAACGCTCTGCCTTTGGAAAATATTCCGCTTGGTTTTACTGTCTGCAACGTAGAGTTGACCTTGGGCAAGGGTGGCCAATTGGCGCGTTCCGCAGGGACATCTGCTGTAATAGCGGCCAAAGAAGGAAGTTATGTTACGATTAAGCTTCCTTCCGGCGAAGTGCGCATGGTTTTCAAAAAGTGCTACGCGACAATAGGAACGGTAAGCAACGAAGACCACATGAATACAACTTTGGGCAAGGCCGGCCGAAAACGCTGGCTTGGTGTCCGCCCGACGGTCAGGGGTATGGCGATGAATCCGGTGGATCATCCGCACGGCGGCGGCGAAGGAAAAAGCAAGGGTATGCATCCGGTAACTCCTTGGGGACAGCCCACCAAGGGGTACAAAACCCGAAAGAAAAATAAACCTTCTTCCCGGTTTATTATAAGCAAGGGCAAGAAAAAGTAGGTAGCGGCGTATGTCAAGATCAGTCAAAAAAGGACCTTTTGTCGAAAAAAAGCTGTTGAAAAAGATAAAGGTTTGGGAAAAAACAGGAGAGCGGAAAATGATTAAAACTTATTCCCGCTGTTCCACAATCGTTCCTGATATGGTGGGCGGGACTATCTCCGTGTATAACGGAAAGACTTGGATTCCTGTCTATATAACGGAAAATTTGGTCGGTCATAAGCTTGGCGAGTTTTCTCCCACGCGTATTTTTCGCGGGCATTCAGGCTCCGATAAAAAAGCCGGCGGCAAGTAGGTAAAATATGAGCAAAAAACCAAAGCCGGGGTTTAGGGCTGTAAACAAATATCTAATGGGTTCGCCTTTCAAAATAAGGCCGGTGGCAGACATTGTACGCCGTCTTCCTTACTCTGAAGCGGTTTCCTTGTTGGAAAATATGCCTCAAAAAGGGGCGCGTCTTATAAGCAAGACCTTAAAGTCGGCGGCTTCAAACGCGCTTTTTAAGAACAAGGCTCTCGATGAAGATATGCTCTATATTCGGGAAATTTATATTGACGAAGGCCCCCGGCTTAAAAGAGTCTGGTACAGGGGCAGGGGACGGGCAGATATGCTGCTTAAAAGAATGTGCCACATAACCGTGGTTGTTGACGAAACTGCGAATCTCTGATAAAGGCGGGTAAAGAATGGGACAGAAAGTAAATCCTATAGGTTTGCGGGTAGGTATAAATAAAACTTGGGGGTCGCGTTGGTATGTCGATCCAAAAGAATATGCCGACACTCTGCACGAAGATTTGAAGTTACGCAAGCTTATTATGGGAATGCCGGAAACTAAAGGCGCGGATATAGCTGAACTGGAAATAAACAGGCATCCTCAGCGGATCACGATAACTATACATACAGCCCGGCCGGGTGTTATTATCGGCGTAAAAGGCGCGAACATCGATAAAATCAGCGCGGATTTGCAAAAGCACGTCAGCAAGAAGATTCAGATCAAGATGAAGGAAGTGAGAAACGCCGACAACAACGCCCAGCTTATTGCTCAGAATATAGCCCGGCAGCTTTTGGCTCGCTCGTCATTCCGGCGAACAATGAAGCAGGCTATTTCAAACGCCATAAAAAAAGGCGGGGCGCAGGGTGTAAAGGTGCGGCTTTCCGGCAGGCTTGGCGGGGCGGAAATGTCTCGCACGGAAGAAGCAAAAGAAGGGCGCATTCCGCTTCATACGTTGCGTGCCGACATTGACTACGGTTTTGCCGAAGCGCAGACCTCGTTTGGCGCAATTGGTGTGAAGGTCTGGATTTACAACGGCATGAAGTACGGCAAAGAGCAAGAGAAAAAAGATGACGCAGGGGCTTTGTTGCGCAAGCGGCCAAAAGCGCCTGCAAGGAGTTAAAAAGAAAAATGTGTTTCATATTTGATTTAAAGCTCGGTCATAAATCCGCAGCTTATAGAGGTTATGTATGCTGAGTCCGAAAAGAGTAAAGCGCCGCAAGGTGCATCGCGGCAATATGCCCGGAAACGCAACTCGTTGCAACTTCGTAGCATTCGGGGAATATGCCCTTGTCGCCTTGGACAGGATGTGGATTACAAACAGGCAGATAGAAGCAGCGCGTGTAGCCTTGAATCGCCACATTAAAAGGGGCGGCAAAGTATGGATTCGCATTTTCCCGGATAAGCCGTATTCCAAAAAGCCTGCGGAAACCCGCATGGGTAAGGGAAAGGGCAACCCGGAATACTGGGTCGCGGTGGTAAAGCCGGGAACGGTTATGTTCGAGCTTGGCGGGGGTGTAAACAGGGAAGTCGCGGAACAGGCGATGATCCTTGCCGGTTCCAAACTTCCGATTAAAACAAAGTTTGTTGCACGTTCCGATATGGAACTTGGGGCTTAGGGGGGTGCGGTGAAAAATTCGTTTAAGAATCTTACCTACCCGGAGCTTAAGGCAAAAAGGGACGAACTAAAAAGGAAGTTTATGGATTTTCGTTTTCAAGTGGTTATAGGCCATGTCGAAAACCCTCTATTAAAACGCACTTTGCGCAAGCAGATAGCCAGGCTTAACACCCTTATCCGCAAGCATGAAATTGATGCGGAAAAACAAGCGGCGGAGGCTAAATAATGGCGGTCAAAACGAAGGGCGGTAAAAAAGAATTCATTGGAAATGTCAAGAGCGACAAAATGGACAAGACTGTAGTGGTGTTTATTGAAACACGCACCTTGCACCCGGTGTATAAAAAATATGTCAAGCGGGTCAAAAAGGTCAAAGCTCATGACGAAAAAAACGAAGCGAAAATGGGCGACCGAGTGCGCTTAATTGAATGTCGGCCAATCAGCAAGGAAAAACACTGGAAGCTTGTGGAAATCCTCGAGCGCGCCAAATAGGGGTAGAAGAGAAAATGATACAGGTGGAGACCTTCCTGAATGTGGCGGATAATTCAGGCGCCAAGATGGTTCAGTGCATAAAAGTTCTTGGCGGAACCCGGCGTAGATATGCCGGTATTGGAGATATAATTGTAGTGGCGGTTAAAGAGGCTCTGCCGACTTCCACTATTAAAAAAGGTACGGTTGAAAAGGCCGTGGTGGTTAGGACTCATAAAGAGTACCGCCGTCCGGACGGGACTTATATCCGTTTCGGCGACAACGCTTGCGTAATTATAGACGCCGCGCTGAATCCGAAAGGGAAACGAATTTTCGGGCCTGTCGCCCGAGAACTGCGGGAAAAGGGAGAATTTATGAAAATTGTCTCCCTTGCCCCTGAGGTTTTGTAGGAGAGAACATGGTTGCGACAGCAGATAAAATTAAGCTGAAAAAAGACGATGTTGTTGAGGTTATTGCCGGCAGGGATGCAGGCAGAAGCGGCGACCGCAAGCGCGGTAAAATTTTGAAAATTTTGCGCGAAAAAAACCGGGTTGTCGTGGAAGGCGTAAATATTGTTAAAAAAACAAAAAAACGCCGTAGCCAACAGGACAGGGGTGGCATAATCGAAGTGGAAGCGGGAATTCATATTTCCAACGTCATGATCGTGTGCAAAAAATGCGGCCCTTCCCGTATAGGGTACAAGGTTGAAGATAAAAAGGCGGCTCCTTCGGGGCAGGCCGCCAAAGGGTACACGCCCAAAAAGACAAGAATTTGCAAAAAGTGCGGGGAGGCGTTTTAATGGCTAACTATGTACCCCGGCTAAAAAAGGTTTACAAAGAGCAGATCGCCCCGGAGTTGTTAAAGGAATTTAACTACAAGTCGGTTATGCAGATACCTAAGCTGGAAAAAATTGTTGTCAGTATGGGGGTGGGGGAAGCTGTCGCTAACAAAAAGTCGCTTGACGCGGCTGTGGACACTCTTACCCAGATTACTGGTCAGAAAGCGGTCAAGACGAAGGCGCGAAAAAGTATCGCGAACTTTAAAATCAGGGAGGGGCAGGAAATAGGCGCGAAGGTAACTTTGCGCGGCTCCATGATGTACGATTTTTTTGACAGATTGGTGAATTCCGCGCTTCCCCGTGTTAAAGACTTTAGGGGGATAAGTCAAAACGCTTTTGACGGCAGGGGAAACTATTCGCTTGGAATAGAAGAGCAGATAATTTTCCCGGAAATCGATTTTGACAAAATCGAAAAAATAGCGGGCTTGAACGTTGTTATAGTAACATCGGCAAGAACCGATGCTGAAGCGAAGGCTTTCTTGGGCAAATTTGGAATGCCCTTTAGGAAATAAGGGGCGCATGAAAATGCCGAATGTTTTCAACCCGTATTCCGACGGAAGCAGGCTTTATGCAAAAATTAGTGAGAGGTGGTAGGTGGCAAGAAAAGCTATGATTGTAAAGGCTAACAGGAAGCCTAAATATAGAACAAGAAAAGTGAACCGTTGCCGGATCTGCGGAAGGGCCAGGGGCTATCTGCGGAAATATGAAATGTGCCGACTTTGCTTTCGCAAACTTGCAAGCGAAGGGCTAATTCCCGGCGTAACTAAATCAAGCTGGTAGGAGAGCAGGATGAGCGTATCTGATCCCGTTGCTGACATGCTGACAAAAATCCGGAATGCCGGAATGGCAAAGCATGAAAAAGTTGATATTCCCACCTCCAGACTGAAACTTGAGATCGTCAAGATATTAAAGACAGAAGGGTATATCAAAAACTTCAAAAAGGCGAACCTTGAAGGGATGAATGTCATCAGGGTTTTCCTTAAATACGACGAAAAAACAGCCCCGATCATTCACGGTATTGAAAAGGTGTCAAAACCGGGAAGGCGTGTCTATTTGGGCTATAAAAATATGCCTAGGGTTTTTAACGGCTATGGCACGTTAATCGTTTCTACCTCCCACGGTGTTACAACCGGGAGAAAAGCCGCAGAAAAAAAAGTCGGCGGCGAAATTATCTGCACGGTGTGGTAAGGGGAAAATATGTCGCGTGTCGGAAAAATACCTATTAAAGTCCCCAAGGGTGTCAAGATTAACTTTGCAGGCGAAGTTATGACTGTCGAAGGGCCAAAGGGGAAGTTGAGCCAAAAGTATCACCCGGTCATACTTTTTGAGGAAAAGGGCGAAGAAATAATCGTAACCCGAGCGGACGAGAAAAAGCAGACTGTGGCTTTTCACGGTTTGTACCGGAACCTGTTGAGCAATATGGTAACAGGGGTTTCAACGGGCTTTTCAAAATCGCTTATTGTGTCGGGTGTCGGTTTCCGCGCCGAATTGCAGGGAAAGTTGCTTTTTATGAGCTTGGGCTTTTCCAGCGATGTTTATGTCGGTATCCCGGACGACCTTAAGGTTGTCGTGGAAGGCGTAAAGATAACGGTAAGCGGTATAGACAAGCAAAGGGTAGGGGAGATGGCCGCGCAAATACGAAAACTAAGGCCGCCGGAACCCTACAAGGGCAAAGGTATCCGTTATGAGAACGAGATTATCAAACGGAAGGTCGGTAAATCCGGCGTAAAATAGCTTACGCCTAAGGAAAGGCTGGTTAGCGTCAAGTTAATCAGCGTTTCCCTAGATGCCGCCGCTTTTAAGGCGTTTGCGGTCTCTTAATAAGGAAGAATGAAGGTATAAAAATGCTGCGAAAAATGCTGGAAAAAGACAGAAAGAGGCTGAAAAGAAAAGTAAGCATCCGCAAAAAAATATCTGGCACGGCCGAAAGGCCCCGGATGACTGTAACTCGAAGCAATCGCCGGCTTTCGGTTCAAATAATCGACGACGGCAAAGGTTGCACTCTTGCCTCGATTTCAACTCTTGAAAAAGAACTGCGGGACATAAAGGCAACTGTAGCCGGAGCGGGGCAGCTTGGCGAATTGCTGGGCAAGCGGCTTTTGGAAAAAAACATAAAATCCGTGGTATTCGACCGGAATGGCTATCTTTATCACGGCGTAGTCAAGGCTTTGGCAGACGGAACCCGCAAAGCCGGGATAGATTTCTAGGGGGCACAAATGGAAAACGAAGAGACAAAAGAAGTTGCGGGGGCAAGCGTCAGCGAAAATACGGATAGCGGCGCGCCGCCTAAGCGTGCCGAAGCCGGCGACGGCCGTATGCAAGGCGGCCGGGGCGGGCGGCATGGCGGCCGGGGTGGCCGGGACAGAGACCGCGAACCTCCCAAAGAAAAAGAATTTGAAGAAAAACTTGTCAAGTTAAACCGCACGGCAAAGGTTGTCAAAGGCGGCAGGCGGTTCTCTTTTTCCGCTCTCATGGTAATTGGCGATAAAAAAGGCAACGTGGGTTACGGTTTCGGCAAGGCTAACGATGTTTCCGAGGCTATACGCAAGAGCACGGAAAAAGCAAAACGCAATATGGTAAAATTGCCAATAAAAAACGGCACGATTCCCCACGAGGTTATCGGTCTTTTTAAGGCTTCCAAGGTTTTGCTTAAACCGGCTTGCTCTGGAACGGGCATTCTTGCGGGCGGCCCGGTTAGGGCTATTATGGAAGCCGGCGGAATAACTAATGTTCTGTCAAAATCCATAGGGGCGTCCAGCCAGTACAATGTTGTCAAGGCGACTTTTGACTGCATAAGCAAGCTGATGGATGCAAAAACCATTGCGAAAAACAGAGGCAAACCCCTTAACGAATTGTGGGGTTGATATTAGTCGTTATTTGTTGTATGGTATAAACTGCATCAAAACGGCCGGAGGTTGGGAATATGGCGAGAATCAGGATAAAACTTGTGCGTAGCACGATAGGGACTCTTCCCAGACAGCGTGCAACAGTGCGTTCTTTGGGCTTGCGCAAAATTGGCTCCAGCAGGGAGCATGAAGCTAGCCCTGCAATTTTGGGGATGGTGAAGGTAGTGGATCACTTGGTGAAGGTAGAGGAAATAAAATAATGGCGCATGATTTTAATTTGCGCGCCCCGGCGGGCGCCAATAAGCGAAAGCGAATTTTAGGCCGCGGCCAGGGTTCTGGCAGGGGTACTACCTCCGGCAAGGGAAACAAGGGGCAAAAGGCTCGCTCTGGCGGGAAGACCTATGCCGGCTTTGAAGGCGGGCAAATGCCTCTTTACCGCCGGCTTGCGCAAAGAGGATTTTCAAACTATCCTTTTAAGAAAGAGTGGCAGATTGTCAATCTTGTGGATATTGAAAAAAAATATGAAGCTTCGCAGACGGTCGATGTGGCTTCTCTTAAAGAAAAAGGGATAGCCAAGGGTAGGCTTCCGGTGAAGGTTCTTGGAAACGGGGAGCTTACAAAAAAACTTGTTTTCAAAGTAGACGCCGTTTCAGCTTCGGCAAAAGAAAAAATTGAAAAAGCCGGGGGTTCCGTAGAGGTAAAGCCTGCGGCAAAAAAGGCGGACAGGAAAAAGGCGCAAAGCAAAGACGGCGGCGCAAAAACGGATGGGAAATAATCGATGGCAAGTCCCTTAGTCAGTATTTTTAGAGTCAAGGAAATCCGGGAACGGGTTCTGTTCACTTGCGCAATGCTTGTAGTGTTCAGGATAGGGGCAGTATTGCCCATACCTGGGGTCAATGTACGCGAGCTTTCTGCATATTTTCTGGCGCAGGCCGGAACGGGAAACCCTATTGTCGATCATTTGGACTTCTTTGCCGGCGGGGCCTTTTCTAATTTCTCGGTGTTCATGCTGGGTATAATGCCGTACATTTCAATGTCGATTATTATGCAGCTTTTGCTCATCGTTTTTCCCGCATTGAAAAAAATATCGCAGGAAGAAGGCGGGCGCAAGAAAATCCAGAAGTGGCAACGCTACGGGACTGTAGGGATCTGTCTTATTCAGTCTTTCGCCGTTACCCAATGGGCGCAGGCTATTTCCCGCTCGGTGCCAGACCTTCTTACTATAGGCATTGTGCCTTTTACATTGATTGCCATGCTTACCGTTACTACGGGAACGATGTTCCTTATGTGGATTGGCGAGCAGATAACAAAGCGCGGGGTCGGGAACGGTATTTCGCTTTTGATTTTTGCCGGCATTGTCGCGCAGTTGCCGCAGGCGATATGGGAGCTTATCTCGCTCATGCGGGCGGGCGATCTTAACCCGGTGGCTGTTATTCTGGTTTTGACGATGTTTGTCGCGGTAGTGGCTGTTGTCGTTACCGAACAGCAGGGTCAGCGAAAAATCCCGGTGAATTATGCACGACGGGTTGTGGGACGGAAAATGTTCGGGGCGCAAAACACTTACATTCCGTTTAAGATAAACCCTTCCGGCGTTATTCCGGTAATTTTCGCTTCGTCAATTATGACGTTCCCTTTGCAGATTGCCGCTACGGTTGGCGGGAATGTGGCGTGGTTAGACGCGGCTTCGCGAATGTTTAACCCGCAGGGTATACTGTACAATAGTTTTTATGTGTTGCTGATTATTTTCTTTGCGTATTTCTATACGCAGGTAACGCTTAATCCTATTGAAATAGCGAAGCAGATAAGGGAAAACGGCGGCTCTATTCCCGGTATCAGGTCGGAGCGCATAGAAGGATACTTGACATGGATTCTGAACCGGATAGTGCTTCCGGGGGCTATTTACTTGGCGACAATTGCGGTTATTCCGACCTTTGTCCAGTGGGCCTTTGGTTTCCCGTCATCCATTGCCCATGTTATGGGCGGGACATCGCTTTTAATAATGGTCGGTGTTGATTTGGACACAATGAAGCAGCTTGAAGCCTTGCTAAAAATGCATCACCACGAGGGCTTGACAAAGAAGGGCCGCCTGCGCGGACGGAGTCTGTAGGCCGTTAAAACCGAAATAGGAGAACGATAGATGAAAGTCAGAACTAGCGTTAAGCCGATTTGCGATAAGTGCAAAATTATCAAACGCAACGGGATTATTCGCATTATTTGCCAAAATGCCAAGCATAAGCAAAAGCAGGGGTAGGGGGTTATAGAATGAAGCTTTGTTTCATTTTCGATTATAATTGCGGCAAAAAGACCGCGCGAAGTAGAGGTTAAAATGGCGCGTCTAGTGGGGATTGACCTCCCAAACAAACACGTTAACATAGCATTGACCTATATTTACGGTATTGGCAGGGTTAGCGGGAGCGAAATTTGTAAAAAAGCCGGAATAGACCCTATGCGCAAAATCAATGATCTTTCTCAAGAAGAATTGAACGAATTGCGGCGGATCATTGAAAGCGACTATAAGGTAGAAGGGCGTTTGCGCACTGAGGTTGCGCTCAATATTAAACGGCTAATGGACATTGGTTGTTATCGCGGGCTTAGGCATCGTAAGGGGCTTCCTTTGCGGGGTCAAAGGACTCGTACCAATGCGCGTACTCGCAAGGGTAAGAAAAAAACCGTTGCCGGAAAGAAAAAATAGTTGGGGCTGTTCCAAAATATGTGGTTTTGGAACAGGCTCAGTTTATAAAGGCTGTTGCATAGCCGGCTAGCCGGCGTTGCAAGGCCTATAAACCTATGGTTATGCCGGATGGTTTTATATGAAAATCGTGGAGGAATGAGTGGCTGCGACTACAAAAAAACGGAAGGAAAAAAAATCAGTTTATGAAGGGAATGTCTATATTCAGGCGACCTTTAATAATACGATTGTTACGATTACAGACCTAATGGGCAATGCCGTTTCTTGGGCAAGCTCTGGAATGATGCAGTTCAAGGGCGCGAAAAAATCAACGCCATTTGCGGCTCAAACTGTAACTGAAACCGCCGCTCAAAAGGCTATGCAGGTTGGCTTGAGGGAAGTTCATGTATATGTTAAAGGCCCCGGCATAGGCAGGGAATCGGCTATACGGCAACTTGGGGTAATGGGAATCAAAGTAAGATCGATTCACGATGTTACTCCAATTCCGCATAATGGCTGTAGGCCGCAAAAAACACGTCGCATTTAGCGTCTGCTTAAATTAAGAGAGAAGGAAAATTATATGGCAAGATACATCGGTCCCGTTTGCAGGTTATGCCGCACAGAGCAGCTAAAGTTGATGCTCAAGGGCGGGCGTTGCAAAAGCGACAAATGCCCGATTAACAGAAAAAGGGCGGCTCCCGGAAAAGACCCGAAGGCAAGGCTTGGCAAGCGTTCCGATTACGGTACGCAGCTTAGGGAAAAGCAAAAACTGAAAAGAATTTACGGTATGCAAGAAAAACAGTTCAGGCTGTTTTTCGAAAAAGCCGTGCGAATGCCTGGCATTACCGGCGAAAACCTTTTTGCGCTTTTGGAAAGGCGGCTTGACAATGTTGTGTACAGAATGCGCTTTGCAACTTCAAGAAGCCAAGCCCGGCAGCTTGTTTTGCACGGTCATGTGCAGGTGAACGGCAAAAGGGTTTCGATTCCTTCTAGCATCGTAAAGGCCGAAGATGAAATCGGCATTGCCGAAGGTGGCAAAAAGATGGTTGTAATAAAAGATGCCTTGAAGGAGTTCACAAAGTCTGGAATTATGCCTTGGCTTAGTCTTGATCCGGATGCCATGAAAGGAAAATTCTTGTCCTCTCCTAAACGGGGCGAAATCACTGATCTTAAGGATATTAAAGAGCAGATGATTATCGAATTGTATTCTAAATAGGAGTATTGATGGCTCGTAAAAACCTCCTTAAAGGCTTTAAGCGCCCCAAAGGCGTAAGTTTTGAACATAGCGATCTCAGACAGGATTACGGCAAGTATACTGCCGCCCCTTTTGAGCCTGGTCTTGGCACAACTGTCGGCAATACTTTGCGGCGGGTTTTGCTTTCCTCGATAAAAGGGTACGCAATTACCGCTGTCCGTATGACATCGTATAACTCAGCCGGCACCGCTCACATGGTTTCCAGCGAATTTGAACCGCTTTTTGGCATTGTCGAAGACACAATGGAGGTCATCAACAATCTTAAACAGGTGCGTCTAAAGCTGACAAACGACTCTGAACAGGCTGTTTTGTTGTATGAATGGGAAGGAAAAAGGGAAGTAACGAGCGATGACTTTGCTCGAAGCGGCCAAGTGGAAGTGCTTTCCGGCGGTCAGCACATAATGACGCTCTCGGATGATGCCAAGGTTGAATTTGAGATTCAAATTGACTTGGGGTATGGTTATGTGCCTTCCGAAGTCAACGAGCGCAACATAGAAGTCATTGGAACCATTCCGCTTGATGCCATTTATTCCCCAATCAAAAAAGTGGTCTACTCGGTAGAGCCTACGCGGGTAGGCCAGCGCAGCGACTATGACAAGCTGATCTTTGAAATTTGGACAGACGGGACGGTTAAGCCGGATGATGCTCTTGCAGAAGCTGCCAAGATAATCAAAGACCATTTTTCTGTTTTCATCAATTTTGATGAAAGTATTTTGGGGCTGGACAACGATTCTGACGAAACGAGGGCGCAATACCGCTCTATTTTGAAGATGAACGTGGATCAGCTTGATTTGTCGGTTCGTTCAGCAAATTGCCTCAAGAATGCGAACATAAAAACGATCGGGGAACTGATACGAATGCAGGAAGACGATCTTGTCAAAACTCGCAATTTTGGGAAAAAATCTCTGCAAGAGATTAAAGAAAAACTTAAAGAATGGAATCTGGGTTTGGGAATTACGGATTTGAATACTTTGCAAAATGTAGTTCGAGCGGAACCCCCCAAAAAGGAAGCTGAAGATGAAACATAAAAGAGGATTTAACCCCCTTAACAGGATGGCCGCGCATCGTAAAGCGTTGCACCGAAACATGGTAACATCGCTTTTCAAGTACGAGCGGATTAGGACGACCAAAGCGAAAGCGTTGGAAATCCGGCGGACGGCGGAAAAAATGATAACTCGCGCAAAAGAAGACAATGTGCATAACCGTCGTATTGTTTCAAGCCGTTTGTTTGACGAAGGGATTGTCAACAAGCTCTTTACCAACATTGCCCCTCGAATGAAAGAGCGCAAAGGCGGTTATACGCGTGTGTTAAAGCTGGGGTTGCGGGAAGGCGATGCCGCTCAAATTGTCATTTTGGAGCTGGTGGACTACAAGCTGGATGTTGACGGCGAAAAAAAGAAGAAGCCGGAAAAAGAAGCCAAGGGTGAGGTAAAATAAATGTCTAAAAACCACAGAGGCAAGGGAATCAAGGATCAATATGCCCGCGGGCGCGGGGAGTGCCCGGTCTGCAAAAGAACCGGTGTAAAGATTCTTTATGAACACGAAGCCGGAGAGCAAAAACTAAAAATTTGCAAGGTTTGCCGGGCTGCTATAAAAAGCGGCAAAAAAACCACGGCTCATTTGGTTGCAGACAAGCCTGCCGAAGCGGCAACATCTGCTTAACCATAACGCGGGAATCTTTTTTGCCTTGTTAATGTTTGCTTTTTCTGGCAACTAATGGGTAATGGGATTGTAGCCGTATTAAAAACCCCTTGGGTTGAAATTAGCTCGATTTGAAGGAGGAAAATATGAACTCAAAATATGAAGCTAAAGGTCGTTACTTTTTTACATCTGAATCCGTTGGAGAGGGGCATCCCGATAAACTTTGCGATCAGGTTTCGGATGCTGTTCTGGACGCGTGTTTGAAAGATGACCCGGAAAGCAGGGTCGCCTGCGAATCTTTTTCATCGACTTCCCTAGTTTTGGTTGGCGGGGAAATAACAACAAAAACTTTTGTTGACGTTCAAAAAGTTGTCCGGGAAATTGCGCAAGAAATCGGATACACGCATCCCGATTACGGTTTGGATTGCAATTCAATGGCTGTGCTTAACATGATTCACAGCCAATCCCCGGACATAAGCCAAGGGGTTTCCGGCACGGGGCTTGAAGAATTCAAAGGCCAGCAAGGGGCGGGCGACCAGGGCATGATGTTCGGTTTTGCCTGCAACGAAACCGAAGAGCTTATGCCCTTGCCGATAAACTTGGCGCACAAGATTTTGTTGAATGCTTCCAAGTTGCGAAAAAGCAAAACTATTCGCTGGTTGCGTCCCGACTCAAAAAGTCAGGTAACGATTGAGTACGAAGGGCACAAGCCCATCCGCATTGATACAGTTGTAGTTTCGCATCAGCACGAGCCGGATGTTTCGTACAAAGAGCTTGAAGCTTCCGTTATCGAGCAAATTATAAAGCCTGTTCTTGAGCCGACTGGTCTTTTGGACGGCAAGACAAAGTACTTTATTAACCCTACGGGGCGTTTTGTGATTGGCGGGCCTTTTGGCGACTCGGGGCTTACCGGGCGCAAAATTATCGTCGATACTTACGGGGGAATGGGGCGGCACGGCGGCGGCGCATTTTCCGGCAAAGACCCTACCAAGGTTGACCGCTCGGCGGCTTATATGGCGCGTTATGCCGCCAAAAATATTGTCGCGGCCGGCCTTGCCGAAAGGTGCGAAATACAGCTTGCCTATGCAATCGGTGTGCCTTTCCCGGTTTCTGTAATGGTCGATACCTTTGGCACTTCCGAGATTCCTAGCGAAAAAATTAGCGCGGCGGTGCAAAAGGTTTTTGATCTTAGCCCGGCAGGGATTATCAAAACGCTTGATCTGCGCCGGCCTATATACAGCAAAACGGCTTCCTACGGTCATTTTGGCCGCGCCGAATTTTCTTGGGAAAAAACCGATAAGGTTGAAGCTCTGAAAAAAGAGATAAAGTAAAAGGCCGCATACGAATAGGTGCAGATTGAATGGGTGTTAGCGGCTGTCTGCAATGCTGTATTCATCTGCACCTAAGTAGCGTGTAAGATTCGGTTTTTGCAGGAGACAGCATGGGAATATCTGAACGGCGCGAACGCGAAAAAAATGAACGGCGCAAAGCCATTTTAAGTTGCGCCAGAGAACTCATTCTTTTACAGGGCGTGGACAGGGTAAGCATGGACGACATTGCCCGGCAAGCAGAGTTGTCCAAGGCTACCGTGTATTTGTACTTCCCCGGCAAAGAAGTGTTGTTCAACGAAATTTGCGAGGAAGCGGCGAAAAAGTTTTTTGAACGCTTTAAGCCGCTTTTGGAAAACGGCCTTTGCGGGCTTAAAACGCTCAAGTATTTTTGGCGCAACTATGTGGAAATGTTCGGCAACTTTGACGAAATGATAATCATTTTCAAAGTCCGCAAATTTTTGTACCCCGGTTCGTCCATCTTCACGCTGGAAAGCGAAAATAAATCCCCTTATGTCGATGCCATTCTGGAAGCTATAAGAACGGTAATCGAGCAATGCAAGCTCGAAGGGATTTTCGACCCGGAGCTTGATTCGTCAATGGCAAGGAGCCTTTTGCTTTCGACCTTTGCCTCTTTTGTGGAAAATTCAAGCAAGATTCCAAAAGAGGCGCGGGAATCGCGCGCCTTTATTGCGGAAATGACAGCCGTGTTCCAGCTTCTTATTCGCGGCTTTGCCAAAGAAGGGGTAGACCGCAATCTTTTGAACATCGATCCCTTTTCCACGACAGAGGATTGAAAACAGGGCTAAGGTTACGGGAACCATAAATGCGGGGCAAATATGCCTTCATTTTTTGCAAGCGTTGCAGGCCTTGGCCGGCCGCCGCCGGCTTAGGGCAAAAGTGCATTCGGTGTTTGCCCATGCCGTCAACCTGCAGGCGGATTTTGGCATTTGCACGCTTCTTTACGACACAGCCCTTCGCCCCAACTCCGTGCTTTTAAGCGAAAATCCGTATTTTCAAAGCTGGCCTTTGCATGACGAAAGCCTTTTTTTTCTAAGCCCCGAAAAAATCTGGACGGATGACCCCGCGCAGGGGCTTTGCGTAGAGCTTATTCCGGCAAAGGCAATCGATTTAAGGCTACGGCGGCCGGCAAACAAGGGGTTCATTGGCGGGCTGGAGCAAAAAATGGACATAATCGCAAAGGCTGTTTTCCAAAGCGGGCGGCACGAAGGGCTTGCCCCGCTTTTATGCAACGCCCCCGTCGGCATTCATGCCGCCATTTACGCCGTAAAAGAAAACCCGTACAGCCTTTTTTTGCGGCCTAAAATCGATTGTTTTTGCCGCGTTATGGAGCAGAACGATTTGGCGGCAATACGCCGCGCCGCCGCCGGCATTGCCGGCTGCGGCCCCGGCCTAACGCCTTCCGCCGATGATTTTATTTTAGGCTTTATTTGCGTCTGGTCGCTTGGCGAAACTGGCGGGGCTTTTACACAGGCCAAGATCGATGCGGCGGCCTTGGAAGCGGTAAAACATACCGGCTCCATTAGCGCGGCCTTTTTGCGCCACTGCGCCCAAGGGCTTTATTCGCTGGACATACTGCAATTCGCCGAGGCTTTGCAAGAAGACACGACGGAGCCGCCGGGGGGAGACCCCGCAGGCGATAACTTACGGGCGGCTTGCGAAAAAGTTTTGCAATTTGGCGCGGCCTCCGGCGCGGACTTTCTTTGCGGCGCATTTTACGCGCTAATGAGCCGCCGGCCAGCCGTCTGATTATTGCTTGCCTAAAGCGGGAAGGCCAATGGCATCCGTCAAAAAGACCGTCCTGTTGCGCCCCTTGTCTTTGGCAATGGAAAGAGCCTTGTTTGCATCGGCGATAAGCTTGTACAAAGCGGTTTCCTGACTCCCGCCAGAGTCAATACCCATGCTTGCCTTGTAAAGATTCCTTTTTTCCTCCGAATCGAACAGCCTTTTTTCCCTTGTGCGCTCGTTTTCGACTGTGCTTACCCCAATGCTTACGGTAATTTTTTCCGCCGCCGGCTTGGCCGCCTTGACAGCAAGAGATTCAACCTTATGCCGTATTTCTTCGGCGACATGAAAGGCTCCGCTGGAATCCGTGCCGGGCAACAGGACGGAAAATTCCTCTTCGCTCCATCGCGCCGCAAAATCACTGGGGCGTTTTATCGTTTTGGAAAAAACATTCGCCACAGCCTTGACAGCCAAGTCGCCCTGCTCCTGCCCAAAAACGCTGTTGTAGTCTTTCAATTCGTCTATATCGACCAACAAAATGCTGATAGGCTCCTGTTCCCGGATGGCTCTTGCCCATTCGGTTTTTAGCCGGCTTTCAAACCTGTGTCTGTTGGGCAAAGAAGTAAGCTGGTCGGTCATGCTTAACCGTTCTATCGTACGGTACTGCTCAAGCATTCTTATTTGGTTTTGAATCCGCAGTTTTACGATTGGCGGCGAAAAAGGCTTTTTGATATAATCGACCGCCCCCAAACTTAAACCTTTTATCTCGTCCTCGGTTTCGTTAAGCCCGGTGATAAAAATAATGGGAATGTTCCGCGTTCTTTCCGATTTTTTAAGAGCGTCCATAATGTTGTACCCGTCCACGGCTTCGCCGGGCAAAAGTATATCCAAAAGAATAATGTCTGGCACATATTTCTCTATAGCCCTTATCGCATCTTTTCCGCTTTTTACCACATAAACGGTGTAATCGGGGCTAAGAATGTGTATCAGCGTCATTAAGGCTAAATTGTCGTCTTCGACAATCAACAGGCTGTTTTTATGCACATGGTTCATAACTGGCTCGATTTGAGTTTAAGATCGGCAAGAGCCGCGTTTGCGGCTTCAAACTCGTAGTTTTCTATTTGTTGCACAATCTCCTCCGTGCCTTCAACGCTTTTAAGGTCGTCAACCAAACTTGCAACTTCGGGATTAATGTTTTCAAGCATTTTTTCCAGCTTTTCAAACAATTCTACCGCGAATGGAGAATCCGGGGGCAAATGCGCCCGGCGCTTGTCGGAGTTTTCTGGAAAGAGCATGGTTAGCTCTTGCAGAACCTCGCTCAACTCGTACCCCAAAACCTTTAGACTTTCTGCAAAGACAGCGCTGTCCTGAATATCGGCGGCCGCTTCCTTGCCGCTCAAAAGGTCTTCCGCCTGTGCCGATGCTTTTTGCAGCGCAGTTTTGCCTATAAATGCGGCATTAGTCCTTAAAGAGTGAATCAGCCTGTGCGCCGTCTTTAAGTCGCCGTCTTCGATGTTGCTTGTAATTTCGGCAAACTTGTTCCGGTTGTTCTTTAGAAAGGCCGCCATCACCTTCATTTTTATAGGGTCGTTGCTGATCTCCGGTTCTTTGCTTTTTTGCTCTTCGCCATTTTCGCTAGGCGGCGACTCCGCCACCGGGACAAGATATTTTAACAGAGTGTTTAGCAGTTCTTTGGCGGTAAAAGGCTTGCCTATGCAGTCGGGCATACCGGCCTTTTTGTATTTTTCCAGCTCGCCCGACATTATGTTTGCAGTCATGGCTATAATCGGAGTGGGAACCCCAAGCTCGATAATTTTTGCCGCCGCATTAAGCCCGTCCATAACCGGCATAAAAATATCCATAAAAATAAGGTCAAAGGGCTTTTCGCCTTTTTCCATACGTTCCCGGACAGTATCCACACCCTCCTGCCCGTTTTCGGCAATGACAGGTTTTAGCCCCAAACGGGCAAGATGCTCGATTATGACCTCTTGGTTCATTGGATTGTCTTCGCAAACCAAAATCAAATTGTCAAACTGCGGCTTTTTCGATGTTTTTTTATTTGCAACATTGCCGCTATCGGGCTTTGCTTCCGTAGCTTGGAATTCAACTTCAAAGCTAAAAGTACTGCCCACATCCGGCGAACTTTCCAATTTAATAGTGCCTCCCATCATTTCGATTAAGCTTTTGGTTATAGCAAGCCCCAGACCCGTGCCCCCGTAGTGGCGCGTCGTGCTTGAATCCGCCTGCGAAAAAGGCTCGAAAATCTTTTTCGCTTGTTCCTCGTTTATCCCTATCCCCTGGTCTGCCACCTCGAAGTAAACCGACACGCTGGACGCGCTGCGGTTTTTAATCGCCGCCGAAAACTTGATAACCCCGGCAGGCGTAAACTTGACAGCGTTTGACAAAAGATTGATAAGAATCTGATACACCCTTACCGGGTCGCCGATTAAACGGCTGTCCGCCAGATTCGGGTCAAGATAGGTTCTTAAATGAATGTCCTTTTCCTTTATGCTGGGCAAAAGGACAGACTGGCAGCGCATAAAAATTTCGTTCATGCTAAAGGGAACAGCTTCCAAGTCCATTTTGCCCGACTCGATCTTGGAGATGTCCAAAATGTCGTTTAGAATGTTCAAAAGCCACTTCGAGCTGGATGAAATTTTTTTCATAAAGCTCTTGACCTTTGGCAAGTCGTTAGAGTCCATAGCAAGCTCGGCAAAACCCATGATGCTGTTCATGGGCGTGCGAATTTCGTGGCTCATTATCGCAAGGAAGTCCGACTTTGCCTTGTTTGCCGCCTCCGCACTTTGCGCCTTAAAACGCTCGGAAATATCGAAACAATAGCCTTCGACCAGAGACGGCTTCCCGTCCGCGCTGTATTCCAGCACCCTTGAGCGAGTGTGCACCCATTTGACAGTCCCGTCCTTCAGCACAATTCTGTAAGAAGTTTCAGAGGGCAAGCCGGCTTCAAGGGTTTCCTCCCAGTTTTTGCTGATCATAAGCCTGTCTTCGGGATGCACCGCTTCCAGAAACTTGTTGCTGTGCCCGTCGATCATTTCGTAAGGCTCCATTCCCAAAAGCTCCTTGGAACCTTCGCTTACATAAACCAGGGGGTAAAAAGGCGGCAAGTGCTGGCGTTGAAAGGCCATGCCGGGCATATTGACAATGATCCCTTGCAACCTTGCGTTCAGCCGTTCTTTTTCGTCTTCGGCCACTTCCAGCCTGTGTTTTTCCGTTATGTCCAGCATATAGCCTTCGATAAGATAGGGCCTGCCGTCTATCGTTTTTTCGATAACCCGGCTGCGCGTCCAAACCCATTTTTCACTGCCGTTCTTCGTTCTTATGCGAAAGTTCGATTCCAGCAAAATGTCTTGGCTGTAGGAACTTGCCAGATAATCCGCAAAAGGAACCGTTTCGTCGTCCCGGCTGGCCTCCAGCAGCTTGAGCGAACTTTTCCCCAAAAGCTCATAAGTGGCGTAACCCGTAAGCTCTTTTGCGCCGCCGGAAACATAAGTAAAGGTAAAGTAAGGCGGGTCGCAATAATACTGAAACACCATGCCGGCAAGATTGCTCATTATCGTTTCGATTCTGGTGGAGATGCGCTTAATCTCGCTTAAATCGTGAATAGTCGATAAAATACAGTCGGAACCCATGTAATCGATGCGCACAAAAGTTACCGCCGCCGGGAAGGTTCCCCCGCCGGGAATTTGCAAGGAGGCCTCGAAAAAACTTTTTCCGTCGTTAAGAGCCTTGTCCGAATGCTCCATTACGAGCCTGTGCGACGCCTCCCCGTCTTTCTGGTACGGCGGCAACAAATCCATAAAATACCTGGACAAATCGCCCTTGGAACTTCTTTCCGTAAGACGCAGAGCTTCCTTGTTGCAGTCGATCACTTCCAGCATGGAGCTTGTAAAGTTGAAACTCAAGGCGTTCTTGCTAAAGCTGGTCGAATCCACCTTTTTTCTAAGCAGAATGCAGGCGACAGGGATAGACTCGAAAATACTGCGCACCTGCTCGTGCGCCCTTTGGGCGGTTTCTTCGGCCAGCTTGCGCTCGGTAATGTCAAAAATCATCCCCAGGGTGCCGGTTATAATGCCCTTTTGAACCAAGGGCGCTCTGTAAAACTCCTTGGCTCTGTTGGGATTGCCGGGCAAGTCGTACCAGCCTTCCGCCCTGTCCGTAATGCCGGAGTGCGCCACCCACATATCGGCCTGGGACAAGTCTTTGACAACCGCTTGCTGGAAAAAGCCGTTTATGGCTTCCAGCGTTTGCCCGACAACCTCTGTCCTGCTTACCATCAATTCTTTTTCCACTTGGCTGTTGATGCTTGTATATTCGTTTTGCAGGTTTTTTGTGTACACCATCGCCGGTATGGAGTTGTATATCGTGCTAAGGGTAACCGCTTGGCTTTCGATAATGCGTTTTTTCTTGGCGTTTAAGATGGCCACCGCAATCGCGCCTAAAAGCAAAAAGGAAATTGCCCCGGCAATGGTCGCCATAAGCCTTGTCCGCGCCTCCGCCAAAATTACAGAATGCCGGTGGACGTTATTTTCCCAGTTGGCGATGACAAGTTCTACGTCAACAAAAACCATCGCCTTGTCCACGATAGATGCCAAGATTTCGGCCTGCCGGTGGTAGCCGAATCTGGATTCAAAAAGAGTGGGAAAGATCGAGTTGATCTGAAACCCGTGAAGCTCGTCCAAGTTTAACACACGAGTAAGAGAGGTCGATGTAGTTAGCACCATGTCAACTTGGCCGTCCAGAAGGGCGGAAAATGGGTCTTCCATAGGGATAAGCTGGTGGTAGCCGGCAAGCAGCAGGGGGAGAAAGCTAAAGCGGCTGGTATCGTTGCGAACCCCGATTGTCAAACTGTAAATATCGCTCACGCTTACATGGGGCGAATACCTGCGCACCAAAAGCAGGGGCTGGATGCCGGTGGTCGGGGTGGCCGCCCATAAAAAACTGTCCTGCCTTTCCTGCGCGACAAAAAGCTCGGTTGTAATGAGGGCGTCCCCGCGCTCCAGCATATCCTGAACGTCGTGCCAATGCACATCTGCCCCGTGAATAACGTCAAAGCCAAGGCCTGTAAGGGCTTCTACTTCCCTAAGAATGTCTATGCCGATTCCCTGCCATGTATTTGTCTGTCTGTCGAAAAAGCTCACCGGATAATTGTTCGCCTCTGTCGCCAGGGGGATAACGGACGTGTACCGCAAAAAGTCCCGCTCTTCTTGGGTAAGCCGATTGTAAAGAACGTGCCGGTTAAAGTCCCGCTGGCCTTCCGCCGCCAAGTATCGTATATGGGCTAGCCCCGCAATCTCTATGGTTCTGCCGGCTACATCGACAAGCGTGGCAAGGTTGGGGTTCCCCGTTGCGATAACGCCGTTCACGAAAATTAACGGGAAAAAGTTTGACGCTTGAATATTGCCGTAAGAATCGACCAAGGTATAGTTAAGATTTTTGCTGACAATCGCGTCCACCTCGCCGCCGGTTAAAAGAATGTAGGCCTCGTCGTAATTTGCCGTGTAAACCACTTCGAAGGGCCATGTTACATTGCTGCGGACATACTCTAAAATGCCAGTCTCCGGGACAAAGGCAAAACGGGGCGACTGCCCTTGGGCTACATTTAACAAGATTGGCGGCAAAGGCGGGGAACCTGCAAGGCGAAAGTACATTACCTGATGGCTCGTTATCGGGGCGCTGGTAATAAAGCCCTCTACGCTTGAAAGTTTTAGGGCAAAATCGATGCTGCCGTCGGCCAAACCGGCGGTTAAATCTTCTTGGGAGAAAATTCTGGGGACAAACGGAATGTCGAACAGTTCCGTAAGCCGCTGTGCCAAAAGAGCCGAAAAGCCTTGAACATTGCCGTCTGCACCGACAAAGGCTTCTACGCTGTGCAAGGAGCCTAAAACAAAATAGTCGACCGCCCACCTAAGATTTTCGATATTTTCGACTTCATCCGAGCTTACGCCCGGAATGTTAAGATAAAACGAAAAGAACGGATACGGGGTCGGCGGATGCCAGTCCGATGTCTCCCTGCCGCCTTCGTTCTGGCAAGCGGAAAGAAGCATTAGTGCCGGCACAACAGCAAGCAAAGCGTACATTTTTTTTACTATCATTGCAAATACCGCCTATCGAAAGTCTTGGAAAAGCCGGCCCTCAGGTTTGCCCCGGCAGGCCTGCTTTCAAAACTACTTAATTATGCCCACTTTTTGAAAAAATTGCAACAGCAAAATTTTTCGGAATTGCCAGTTGGCAGGTTTTATTTTAACGACGCGGACGGCGCGGGCGGGCAAGGCGCGTAAAAAATGCGCCCTGCCGGCCGCTTGCAAAAGCGGGCTTTTTCGTTTATTATAGAAGCAAATGGCGAATGATGAAAGCAT
>WRKI01000349.1 GCA_009778155.1 Spirochaetota bacterium | reverse complement strand
GGCGGTGCGCCGCCGGACTTGGTTTTGTCGGGCATCAACCGGGGGGCGAATTTGGGAACGGATGTCGTTTATTCGGGAACGGCGGCGGCGGCGCGGCAGGGCAGTCTTATGGGCATTCCCTCCGTGGCTTTGTCGCTGGTGGAGTGGGCGGCCGGGGCGGCCAGCGGAACCGGCAGCGAGTGGCACTGGGAGCCGGCTGTCGCCTTCACTATGAAAAAGCTGGAAGAAATGGTCGGCTACTGGCAAAAGGGAACTTTTGTAAACGTGAACTTTCCCAACACGCAGGCCGGGGCGGCCGACCTTGTGCAGGCTTCGCTTTGCAAGCGGCACTATACCGACGCGATAGAGCCGTTCACAGCCCCCGGTGGCGACATTTACTGCTTTGCCAGAATCGGGAAAAGCCTTTGCAAGGATGAGGAGGCGGCGCCGGCGGTGTTAAACGACGGGGAACAGGTGCGAGGCGGCAATGCCTCGTTAAGCGTGATTTTGTCCCAGCCGGTGGCGGTTTTTGGGGTGTAACATCCAAGGGGTTCAGTTTTTTAGAGCATACCGGCGGAGTTGCCAAGCCGCTGGTAGAATACGGGAGGGCTCGGAATGGTTGACGGCAAGGATTTGGGGCAGGCTTTTGAAAAAAAAGAGCCGTCCAAAGAACCAAAAGATGAATTTATAGCATTCTCGGATAGTTTGGGGCGCATCTCTCCGTCCCTTTCCGAGGGGATAAGGCTTTACAACAAAAAACAATGGGAAAAAGCTCTGGAAGAGTTTATTGCTGTAAGGATCGCCAAGCTTTCTGCCGAAGAGATAGCGGAGTATCATTATTATTTGGGGTTGTGCTACACAAAGTTAAGGCGCTATGACGAAGCCCAGCTTTATCTGGAGCAGGTAACGTCAAGCCCGGCGAATACGCTTCGCTTTCAACAGTGCCGCTTGCTTTTGGCCTTTGTGTACATAAACACAAGCCGGCACAGGCAGGCCGAGTTGGAGCTGCGGCAGTTGCAAAACAACGGGGTGGAATCGCCCCAGCTTTACAACGCGATGGCTTATGCCGCCTGGGTTCAGAACCGGCATCAAGTTTCGATTGAACTTTATGAGAAAACTTTGAAGATTGATGCCGACAATATAACAGCGATGAACAGTATCGGCTTTATTTTGGCTGATACTGGGATTGACATACTGCGGGGCTTGCATTTTTGCAAAAAAGTCGTGGAAATTAACCCGCAAAATGCTGCTTACTTGGACTCGCTGGGCTGGGCTTACTATAAAAGCGGCGATTCGGAAAGGGCGCGTATTTGCCTTAGCCGCGCGCTGGAAATCGCTCCGGATGAAAAAGAAATTCTGCGCCATTTCAAGATCGTAACGGGGGACGAGACGTGAAATATTTTCCTTTTTTTATCGTTTTTTTCTTTACCATGATGTTTTTTACCGAAGCTCAAAATGTTCCGGATCCGGGGGTTGCCCCCATAACTTCAATGGGCGGGACGGGGATCGCCGCCTTGAACGCGGCCGAGGAGTTCCGCCTTGGCATTCACGCCTACAACCGCATGGCTTTTAACGAAGCGATTCTTTCTTTTGAACGCGCCCTGGCTTACCGTCCCGGCGAGCCGCTTATTCTTGAGTGGCTGGGCAGGGCTTACCACCGTTCTGGTTTTGAACACACGGCTTTAAGCCAATGGATGGCGGCCGTAGATGTTTTGGGCAGGCACACGGCGGCGGGTATGCTTCTTAACACGCGTGTCGAAACTGTCTCGAACCGCCGCTTTCTCTTGCCCGTTGTCAATGACGGCGTGCGCTTTGTGGAAGCGGGGCGTTATCCGGGGCGCAGCGGGGATATTTTAATCTACCGCCAGCCTACGGCGGTGTTGCCTGTCGGCGACGGCTCCGCATGGATCGTGGCTTTCGGCAGCAACGAGATTGTCCGGGTGGATGTAAACGGTGTGGTGCAGGAACGCCAGCGCGGGCCTCTTCTTCACGCTTTTAACCGGCCTTACGATCTTGTGCGCGGCATTGACGGCAGGCTTTTTCTTTCCGAACACCGGGCGGGCAGGATCAGCGTTCTTGACGAAAACGGCGCGTGGCTTGGGCACATTGGCTCGCGCGGCGTGCAGGACGGGATGCTTGTAGGGCCGCAAAACATGGCGGTAGACGAAGAGGGTTTTCTCTATGTCGTTGACTTTGGCAACAGGCGTATTTCCAAGTTTGACCCGGACGGCGGTTTTGTGCTTTCCTTCGGGCAACGGGGCGGGGCTTTTCCCGGTTTTCTTGCCCCCACGGGCATTGCCGCAAGAAACCACCGCGTTTATGTGGCCGACTCGGTCTCCCGGCGTATCTATATGTTCGATCCTAACGGCAACTTTTTAGGTTTGCTGGGGGTGTCGGGTTTGCAGGGGCCGGAAAGTATGCGTTTTATTTCCTCTGGCGAGCTTTTGGTTGCCGACACGAATCGCATTTTGCTGATCGACACGAACACGGCGATTATGCGCGAGCTGGGGCTTGCCGGGAATGACAGGGTTCGTATTGTGGGCGCGGACATTGACCGCAACGGCAATATTCTGGCGGCCAATTTTGCCGACGACGAAGTTTCGATTATGACTCGTTTTGACGATCTTGCTTCCGGGCTTTTTGTCCAGGTTCAGCGGATTGCGGCGGAAAACTTTCCTTTTGTAACGCTGGAGGTCTCGGTTGAGGACAGGCTGCGCCGGCCTATTGTGGGGTTGAATCAGCACAACTTCCTTATTACGGAGGGGGGGATGGTGGCGGCCAATCAGCAGTTTTTGCAGCCGGGGCATCTTTTCCCGGGCACCGATGTTTCGATTCTGTTTGAACGCTCGAACAGAACGGTAACTCTTATGGAAGATTTTTCTATCGCGGCGCGGGACATTGCGGCGGGGCTTGCCGAAATTGGCTCCTCGAATATTGTCTCTGTTATTTCCGCCGGAATGCAGCCTCAGCGGGAAAACCATCTTGCGCTTGACAATGCGGCGCGTGGTTCGCCGGCTGTTTACAGTCCGCTTTGGCGTTTCGATCTTGGTCTGCGTCTTGCCGCGACGGATGTATTGCACGGCTCTCCGCGCCGCTCGGTCATCTATGTAGGCACGGGGGATTTGGGCTATCTTGCTTTTGAACAACACAGTCTTTCGGAGCTGGCCGCGTATCTTGCAAACAACGGGATAATTTTTAACGCGGTGATTGTCGGCTCCGATTTTATTTCACCGGAAATCAACTTTTTAACTGCCGAAACAGGTGGGCAGGCGATGTACTTGTACCGGCCGCAAGGCATCGGGGAAATGATACGGGATATTGCCAGAGCTCCTGTCGGAAGATACTTTCTTAGTTTTCGCTCCCAGCTTGACACCGATTTTGGCAGAGCATGGCTTCCTGTGGAGGTCGAGGTGTATTTAATGGAGCGTTCCGGGCGCGACAATACTGGTTATTTCGCCCCGTTACAATAGGAGCACTGATTAAATCCCATCGAGGATTTTATCAGTGCTTCTTACCCGCATTTTGCGCAATGAAATGAGCAAATGCATAGGAAACGCTGATTAGCTTCGAGTTAATCAGCGTTTCCTAAAATAAAATAAAGAAAGTAGTAGCGGGCTAATTCCGCACGAAAAGGAGAGGCTATTAATGGCTTATTATCAGTGGGACCCCAGCCTTGAGTCTGGGTATGAAAAGGTGGACAGTCAGCACAAGCAGCTTGTGGAGGCTCTTAACAAATTGATCAAGGCTTCGGAACAGGGGAGAGACCAGGAGGAGGTTTTCAAAACTCTGGAGTTTTTAACCGGCTACGTTATAATGCACTTTAACACCGAAGAAAAGCTGCAAAAAGATTACGCTTACCCAGAATATCTTTCGCATAAGCAGTATCACGATGATTTTAAGGCAAGGGCTGGCGAATTGGTCGAAGAGCTTAAAAAGCAAGGCCCGACTGCGGAGCTGGTGGATTTGACGACAAACACGATCGGCGAATGGCTTTTAAATCACATAAAGGGGCACGATTTAAGCATGGTTTCCTTTATCAAATCAAAGGGTGCATCTTAACCGCCACGCGTTGCCGCTTTGCCCTTTCGCCGGCGAAGCGGCGCGGCGGCGAAGCGGCCAAAAATCGGACGCAGAAAAACTTACGGTTCTCTTTTTGCTCCTAGAGGCTGGCAAAAATTATTGATTTGTGCTAGAATTGAATGGCTTATGAATTTCCACATAATAAAGCAAGGCGACCGTTTAAATGGGCTAATTCCGGGACAATCTGTCCAAATAGTAACAACCCAGCCCATTAACGAAGACGCTATAGAAGTGTTTTTCCGCAAGAATGACGGCTCCATAGGAAACCAGTTGCTCTATTCAGATGACTTGGCTGGCCTTTCCATAGAAACGCAAAGATTGCCCTGGAAATTTGACGCCAATGCCGCAAAGGTAAAATTTGCTTGCGAAGCATACAGGATAAAGCTGGCGCATCTTTTTGATCCCCATCTTGCCGTGCATACATCCCTTATCGAGCCTTTGCCTCACCAAATAACAGCCGTTTATAAGGAAATGATCCCCAGACAGCCCTTGCGTTTTCTTTTGGCCGATGACCCCGGCGCGGGTAAAACCATCATGTCCGGCCTTTTTATCAAGGAGCTGATAGTGCGCGGAGACTTAAACCGCTGCCTCATCGTTTCGCCGGGGAATCTTGTTGAACAGTGGCAAGACGAACTGTACAGCAAGTTTCAGCTTGATTTTCAAATCCTTACTAACGATATGCTGGAATCATCCCGAAGCGGGAATGTCTTTGCCGAAAACCAGCACCCTTACCTTATTGCCCGTTTGGATAAACTTTCAAGAAACGAAGAAATTCAAAAAAAACTGGAACATTCTGAATGGGACCTTATTATCTGCGACGAAGCGCATAAAATGTCCGCCACGATTTCGGGCGACAAAGAGCAGCATACAAAAAGGTACAATCTTGGAATACTGCTTTCAAAACAAACACGGCATTTTTTATTGCTCACCGCGACACCGCATAACGGCAAAGAGGACGACTTTCAATTATTTTTACGCTTGCTTGACGGCGACCGTTTTGAAGGAAAAAATCGAAGCAAAATGGAAACCAATGCAGGCGACATTATGCGCCGTCTTGTCAAAGAAGAACTTTTAACGTTTGAAGGCAAACCCTTATTCCCGGAACGTCTTGCGTATACCCTTAAATATGAACTTTCTTATCAGGAAATGGAGCTTTACCAAAAAGTTACCGATTATGTCAGAACCGGTTTTGACATGGCGCAAAAAGCTCTTGATCCAAAACGCGCCCATGCAGTAGGTTTTGCGCTCACAGTTTTGCAGCGTCGCCTGGCATCATCGCCGGAAGCGATATATCAATCTTTGCAACGCCGCAGAGAACGCCTTGAAAAAAAGTTGGAATTTTACCAAACGGCGAAAGATTTACACGATGTGCACCTAACGCCAGATTTCGCAAAAGATTTTTCCGAAGAAGACTGGGACGATTACGAAGATGCTTCTGAAGAAGAAATCAACAGTTTAGAAGAACAATTTATTGATGAAGCGACATCGGCAAAAACAATAGTCGAACTTGAAACAGAAATACATACATTGAACAGTTTGGAACTGGAGGCAAAACAATTGCTTCATTCCGGGGTTGATAAAAAATGGGAACAACTTTCCGTAACATTGCAAGACAATTCCCTTATGTTCGATGCGGAAAGCCGGGAAAAAGTAATTATATTTACCGAACACCGAGACACGCTAAAATATTTGACAAACAGAATCCGTTCTATGCTAGCCAATGATGAATCGGTGGTTACTATACAGGGCGGTATGCGGCGGGAAGAACGAAAACTGGTCGAAGAACGATTTAAGAACGAAAAGAATGTTTCCGTGTTGGTTGCCACGGATGCCGCCGGCGAGGGCATTAACCTGCAGCGGGCGCATTTGATGATTAACTACGACTTGCCCTGGAACCCAAACCGCCTTGAACAGCGTTTTGGACGCATTCACCGGATTGGGCAAAAAACCGTGTGCCATCTGTGGAACCTTGTAGCAAAAGACACCCGCGAGGGCGATGTGTTTACCCGGCTTTTTGAAAAATTGGACAGGGAAAGAGAAGCTTTGGGCGGCAAGGTTTTTGACGTATTGGGAAAAGTGAATTTTGGAGACAGGCCGTTACGCGAACTTTTAATCGAAGCGATTCGTTACGGCAACAAGCCGGAAGTTCTAGAAAAACTGGAAAATACAATCGATGGCGCACTGGATCGCAGCGAATTGGAACGACTCATTGCGGAACGCTCCCTTGCCGGCCAAAGCCTGGGAATAGAACAAGTCCATGAAATTCGTGAAGCAATGGAACGCATAGAAGCCCGTCGGCTACAGCCCCACTTTATCGAAAGTTTCTTTATTGGCGCTTTTGAGGAGATGAAAGGCCAAATCCGCAAACGTCCTGATCGCCGTTATACAATTCCGTATGTTCCGCGCATTTTACGGGAAAGCCGTTCCAATATGGGGGTTAGCTACCCAATAGCCAAAAGTTATGAGGCAATAACCTTTGAAAAAAAATATGTCCATGTTGACGGACGTATTGATGATGCAGCTTTGATCTGTCCGGGACATCCGTTGCTTAGCGCGTTAATAGGTGAAATTCTGGAAAAGAATCAAAGTCTTCTTACACAAGGAACTATTTTTATTGATGATACTGCATCGGGTAAAAAAGACCGGCTGCTTTTCTTTGTGGAGGACATTCTTGAAGACGGACGAATCGATAGCATTGGCCGCCCGGTAAAGGCATCTCACCGCCTGCACTTTATCGAAATATATAAAGACGGAACAGTGGAATCAGCCGGCCTTGCCCCGTATCTGGATTATGCCATACCTTCGCAGGAAGAATATTCCATTCTTCAAAATCTTATTTTATCAAAGGCTTGGTGGGGTCAAGATGTTGGAACATTGGCAAAAAATTATGCGGTAACAAATCTTATGCCTAGCCATCTGAAAGAGATGAAGGATCGTCGTATTGCTTATGTGAATAAGGTTGAGCAGGAAGTAAAAAACAGGCTGAATGCGGAAATACGTTATTGGGATGCTCAGGCAGGCATAATGTCAGACCAAGCGGCTTTGGGCAAAGCAAATGCCAGCCTTAATGCGGACAAATTTAGGGAACGCGTCAATGCCTTGGAGATACGCCGCAATAAACGCCTTGCCGAATTGTCGCTTGAACGCAACATTGTATCAAAACCGCCTGCAATACTTGGCGGAGCATGGATTGTACCGCGAGCTATGTTGCCTTCAAGCACACAGGATGTACCGACAATTACTACTGAAGAAGGCCGGGATGAAATTGAGCGGATAGCTATGCAAACAGTAATCGTTATCGAACAAGAAGCCGGCAATCTACCCAAAGATGTCAGCAAATATAACCTTGGATACGACATAGAGTCCAAAACCACGGAAGGCTCTCTAAGGTTTATTGAAGTAAAAGGCCGGGCAGCCGGGAAAAACGACATAACGGTAACCCATAATGAAATGAAAGTTGCGGCCACTACCCCTGGTAAGTTTATCTTGGCAGTTGTAATTGTAGATTGCAATAAACGCAGTATTACATATTTTACGAATTGGGTTGATTCCGGACCGTCTTTTGCGGAAAGCAGGCGAAGTTTGGATTTAAGGAAACTTTGCCAGGTGGCTCATGTAGCCCTGGAGAAGGAAATTATTGTATGAGGTGGGGGAAATGAACGATATTGATGAAACCATTAAGCAGGAACTGGGAGCCGATGGCAGCAATTCGGGTGTAGAAGAAGAAGTATTCGCGCCATATCCTTTTGATACGGGAAAAATTTCCATATCAAACAGGAAAATTTCTCTTTCAAACGTAATAAGAAGATTGGGCAGGGGCTTGATCCATGCGGCTTCAATACAGAGACGTGAAAACCTTTGGGATGATGGAAGAAAAAGCAGGTTGATAGAGTCGATAATGTTAAAAATCCCCTTGCCTTTATTTTATGCCGCAGAAACCAAGGATGATCAACTTTTTATTGTTGACGGGTTGCAACGCCTAAGCGCCATTAGGGGATTCGTATTGGAAAAAGAATACAAACTAGAGTCTTTGGAATTTTTGAAAGAGCTTGACGGAAAATATTTTGATGAAATACCAGAGCAAATGCAAATACGGATAAGTGAAACGGAACTTGATTTTGCCGTCATTGGTTCAGATTCCCCGCCAGAAGTACAGCGGAACATATTCAAACGCCTTAATACCGGAGGGCTTCCATTGACGGATCAAGAAATACGAAACGCCCTGTATTTTGGCCCTGTTACCGAACTGCTTGAAAAGCTTGTTGATACAAATGAATTCAAAACCGCAATTGATAACAGCGTGAAGGATTCTCGAATGGCCGCGCAGGAACTTGTTTTACGTTCTTTTGCGTTCATGGTTTTTGACATAAGCGAATATAAAAAAGACGATGAGATGGATTCTTTCCTTTCTGATACAATGCAATTAATAAATCGCGCCATTGAACCCAAAGCGTATAGCAAATACAATAATCCCTTGTCTGTAAATCGAAATGCAACTCGTAACTTCGATGATAGCCTTAAAAAGGAATTTTTGGCGGCAATGGAAAGGGCAACGCAGCTTTTTGAAAATTGCGCATTTAGGATTACAACACCGATAAAAAGGGATTGGGGAAAACAGAGGGCTCCAGTCAACAAATCGCTTTTTGAATTATGGACAGTTATATTGGCAAAAATGACAGAAAGCGATTTTGAAAAACTGAAAAAAAATAAAAGTTTGTTGCATAAAAAACTGGATGCAGAATTTGATAGTAACAATTCCATGTTGCGCAACTGTATAGGCAAAGACAGCTTAAAAATATCCGGCATAAAAGGCCGGTATGAAATTGTAAATAAAATCGTTCAGCAAGTATTAATGGAGGACAACTCGTGATTTCCAAACTGTCGTTAAATAACTTCAAAGCCTTTGAAGACGAAGTTTTTGATTTAGGCCGGTTGAACATATTGTCGGGACTAAACAGCTCCGGTAAAAGCTCTGTAATTCAGGCAATTCGTTTGTTACAAGAAAAGAAACCGCTTCCAGAGCTTGGCCCCCTTGTTCAATATATCAGAAGCGATATGAAAGGGTTCCGCCTTGAGTGCGAGCAAATCGTGGCAAATGAAAACGATGTCGTAGCTTTTTCCTATGAGCGCGGCGGCAAGCTTGAAGGAAAAAGCGCATTTAGCGGCATTGTGTCTTATATATCCGCAGACCGTTTGGGGCCAAGAACATCATTGCCTTTAAGCATTGATAAAGATATTGCAACCGTTGGCATCCGGGGGGAATATATCGTAGATTTTCTCACACGGCTTGACAATGATTGGGATGATCTTACAATTCCCGGACCTCTCATTGTAAAAGAGGGGAATGGCGTAAATGCAAACATAAGGGAGTGGCTCCGTTTTATTTCGCCGGGGATTAATTTTGAATATAAATCCGATAATAATACCGATCTTGGCCAAACTGTGTTCAACAAACACCGGCCGGTTCATGTCGGGTTTGGATTGTCATATACGCTTCCGGTAATAGCCAGTATTTTAATCCATGCAAGCCAGTTAGCCGCAAAAAAAACCGAGTCGGTTTTACTCTTGCTTGAAAACCCTGAAGCTCATTTACATCCTTCTGGCCAGACTAAAATTGGCGAAATGCTTGCCCTTGCGGCCGCGTGCGGCGTGCAAATTGTTGTTGAAACACATTCAGATCACTTGATGAATGGCATTAGAATTGCCATAAAAGATAAAAAGATTGATCATGCCGACGTAAAGGCTTTTTTCTTTAAAAAGGATTCCACAGATGACAGCAACGAAGAGCCAGTAACTGTTGAAAGCCCCGATATTGATGAACACGGTATGCTCGATTTTTGGCCTGAAGGTTTTTTTGACGAGACAGAAAAAAACCTCATGCGGTTGATTTAAGGGGGGCTGTCATGGAAATATATTTTAACCCGTTTCCCGGCGCGGCTAAAACCGAAGAAGAAGGTATTCGCTCGGCAGTAATGGCGGCGGACTCATTATTGCGCTTAAAAAAAGAATGCTCCGGCGTTAGCTTATCTGCAAAGACTACTAACCCAGAAGTTGAATTGCCGCCATCGAAATTTATTCTTGTTAGAAGTAAAAACGGAGAGTTTGACATTGGCTCTCTTATGTTCAAAACAGGTAATGCAGAGCGGGATAAACTTCGTTTATTATTGCTTTCTTTTTCTCAGGGGAAAATAGTTGTTAGCGATGAAATTCTTAAGGCAGAAAACTGGATTTTATCTGCCCCTGCCCTAGGTGTTCCGGCTCCCTTGCTTGAACTGGCTGTTAAAAACAAAGCCATTGCTCTTACAATCCCAACAGAACAAGATTGGTGTGTTGATAAAATTGAGTTTGAAAATCAACAGGAAATTTTACACAACCTTTGGGGGCAAAGTGATCTTTCAATAATAAAACAACATTGCATAGATTCAATCTCAAACATTCCCGACCGTTTTTGCAATCAATTTAATGCAACGTTTTGTACAGGAGCACTCAATTCAGCCCCGCCTCCGCAGCTTTGGGAGAATTCTGGTTTTTTCCAAAAAATGGAAAGGGCAAAAGAAAGGAATTATGCGGTAGACAGCAAGCTCGTAAAAAGTCTTGTTGATGCCGATACAAAATACGGCTCTTTGCTTGAACTGCGAATGCACAGCGAAGGGCAGAGAATTTTTTTTGTACATCGAAAAGACAGTTCGCCTGAAATAATCATTGGCGGTTTTTACGGGAAAAGCTCCGGTGAACAAAACGCCGCGATTCAACAGGCGAAAAAACGCATTGATGAATACAAGGGGAATGGACAAGCATGAAAAAAAAACTAATCGAAGTGGCGCTTCCCTTGGAGGCAATCAATGCCGAAGCCGCTCGTGAAAAATCGATCCGCCACGGACATCCTTCTACATTGCATCTTTGGTGGGCGCGCCGGCCGTTGGCGGCTTGCCGGGCAGTGCTTTTCGCATCGCTTGTGGATGACCCTTCCAGCGATAAAGACAAATTTCCTACGGCGGAGGCGCAGGAAAAAGAACGCGAGCGTCTTTTTAACATTATTGAACGGCTGGTAAAATGGGAAAATATCAAGGATGAAAAACTTTACAATGAAGCCTGGGAAGAAATAAAAAATTCCGCCGGGGGCAAGCCGCCGCCAATACTCGATCCATTTGCTGGCGGGGGTTCCATTCCCTTGGAAGCCCAGCGGCTGGGGCTTGAAGCCCATGCAAGCGATCTTAACCCGGTAGCGGTTCTTATCAACAAGGCGCTAATAGAAATCCCACCAAAGTTCGCCAACCGGCCGCCGGTAAATCCAGAGTCGCAAAGAAAAATCGGCGGGGCTTCTGAATGGAAGAGCGCGGCGGGGCTTGCCGAAGATGTAAGGTACTACGGCGAATGGATGCGGCAAAAAGCTTACGATAAAATTGGCCATTTGTACCCAAAAGTGCAGGTTCCTGCGACAGCCACAGAAAAAAGCCATGAAGCCACCGTAATAGCATGGCTTTGGGCGCGGACGGTGGAATGCCCTAACCCGGCGTGCGGCGCACAGATGCCTTTAGTTAGCAGTTATTGGCTTTCAAAGAAAAAAGGCAAAGAAGCATGGGTAGAACCTATTGTTGACAAAAACAGTAAAATGGTTTCTTTTCAAGTTAAAACAGGAAAAGGCAAAGTGCCAGATTCGCCTAAAGTTGGACGCGGAGCACAGTTTTGTTGTGAAGTATGCAAACAGATTGCTGGAGAAAAGTATATAAAAAATGAAAGTATGTCTGGACGTATGACAGCAAAACTAATAGCTATTGTGGCGGAAGGTACGAAGAATCGTGTATATTTATCCCCTTTAGATGAGCACGAAAAAATTGTAAAAACAGCTATCCCTAAATGGAAACCTGAACAAGAAATGAGTCGAGATACTACCGATTTAGTAAGTGGCAGGGGGTATGGCTTTTTCACTTGGGCAGACCTTTTTACCCCGCGCCAGCTTACCGCTTTGGTAACCTTCAGCGATTTAATAAGCGAAGCAATTGCACAGATTGAAAAAGATGCCAAACAGTCGTCTGGTTATAAAAATAACACAGATACAAGCAGCCTTGATGAAAACGGCGCAGGAGTCAAAGCATACGCTGAAGCTGTGGGGGTGTATTTGGCTTGTGCTGTAAATAAATTGCTTGATAGAAATTGCTCATTTGCAAGTTGGCAAAATATTGGAGATAAAATCCGTGGCGTTTTTGCCAGACAAGCAATTCCTATGGTTTGGGATTATGCCGAATGCAACTTATTTTCTGATTCATCAGGTAGCTTTGATAATTATTTTGTTTTGATGATTAAATGTATTTCTAATCTTCCAGCATTAAAAACGGCAAGTGTAACCCAAAAAGATGCAACACAATTAACATTCAAATCTCCAATAGTTATTTCTACTGACCCGCCGTATTACGACAATATTGGCTATGCCGATTTATCCGACTTTTTTTATATTTGGCTGCGCCGCTCTCTCAAAAATGTATACCCGCAATTATTTTCTACCATGCTTGTTCCAAAGGCAGAAGAATTAGTCGCAACGCCTCATCGTTTTGACGGGAAAAAAGACAAAGCAAAAGCATTTTTTGAAGAAGGAATGTTGCAAGCGTTCAGGCAAATGCGAAAAACTGTATCGCAAAACTATCCTCTTATTATATACTATGCTTATAAGCAAACTGACATTGATGATGATATAGATAATACAGATACCACATCATCAGGTTGGGAAACTATGCTCCAAGCAATCATTAAGGCAGGTTTTTCTATAACCGGAACTTGGCCTTTAAGAACAGAGCGACCAGGTCGGACTATTTCATTGGACTCAAACGCGCTCGCTTCTTCTATTGCAATTGTCTGTCGCCCCCGGCCGGACAATGCCGCAGAAATTTTTCGCAAAGAATTCCAAGGCGAACTCCGCGAAGCTCTAAAAATCGGTTTGCGCGATTTACAATCGGGAAACATTGCCCCGGTAGACTTGCCCCAGGCTTCCATCGGCCCTGGCATTTCGGTTTACTCCAAATACAAGCAGGTTCTGGACGCATCCGGCGAACCTCTCTCCGTCAGGCAGGCTTTGGAAATGATTAACCACGAGCGTTATGCCTTCCTAAACGAACAATCCGGTGCGCTGGACGGCGAAAGCCAGTTTTGCGCAGCTTGGTTTGAACAGTACGGTTTCAAAGACGGCCCCTACGGGGATGCCAACACCGTCATGCGCCCGCTAATGGCAAGCGAGCAAAAATTAAAAGATGCCGGTATACTCGAAGCAAAAAGCGGAAAAGTCCGCCTAAAACGCCGTGGCGAACTTTCTTTCGATTGGTTTATAAAAAGCATTGACATTGTTTGGGCTATTGTCCAGCATTTATGCCACGCTTTAGACGAAGCCGGCGGCAATGACAAGTGCGCGGCACTTATGGCCAAACTGCCTGCCGACACAATCGAAAAAGTCAAAACTTTGTCGTATCGCATCTATCAAATTTGCGAGCGCAAGGGCTTGACAGACGAGGCCTTGGCGTATAATAATTTAGTTGCATCATGGAGCGCGCTGGAAGGAGCGGCCAAAGCTGTAGCTAAAAAAGAGCTTAACCCAGTTCAGGGTGATTTAGGTTTCTAGGAGGCTATTATGACACTTAACGCTACTGACTACATTAATCGCGGTTTTGAAACCATTCGTCCTGTCTTGGCAGAATTCATTTGCCGGGAACTGCAAAAAAAGAACAAAGATTCTTGGTGGAATGAATTTGTCATTGATAAAATAGGGGGAACCTATCAGAACCATCTGCCGTCGTCCGGCTCCTTTGAATCGCTCAGAGACAGTCTTGATATTCTGGCCTGCCAAAAAGTTCTGGAAATAAACTGGTTTGATATTTTCAAATATGTTGTGTCAACACAGCAAAGAACAAATGCCAGGGAAATAATTGACTTCAGACATAAAATCGCTCATCCAAAAGAAAAGCCTCTTAATCTGGACGATGCTTATCGCGCCTTGGACACTATGGCTCGTTTTATGGAACCAATCGATTTGGAAATTGCCGGGGCAATACGAAAAATTATGCGGGAAGTGCGAACTAAAATTGACGGCCCTAGCGGAAAAACCGTAGTTGTTAAAGCTGTCAGGCCGGCGCCGGTTGCGGGGCCGAATTACGCACTACCCTGGCGGCAAATTGCGGAACCCCGCCCCGATGTAGCCCACGGCAGGTTTCAGCAAGCGGAGTTTGCCGCAGACCTTTCCCAGGTTTTGCACGGGAAAGCAGTTATCGAATACCAAGACCCCGTTGAATTTTTTGACCGCACTTATATTACCGATGGCATGAAAGGGTTATTGATAAAATCTGCAATGCGTGTTTGCGGCAAAGGCGGCGAACCTGTCATTCAGCTTAAAACCGCTTTCGGCGGCGGTAAAACTCACAGTATGCTGGCTTTGTATCACCTAATGCGTTCAGCTAACCCGGAAAAACTTCACCATGTTCCTAAAATTTTTACCGAATCAGAAATAGATATTAAAGCGATGCCCAAAGTAAAAGTCGCCGCGCTTGTCGGAACTTCTTTAGACCCGACAAAATCGCGCCGCCCTGTGAAGCTTCCCGGCATAACGGTTCACACTCTTTGGGGCGAAATGGCCGCCCAGCTTGCAGAAGAATCTGGCGACCCTAAGCTTTACGATTTAATAAAAGATGCAGACAAAAAAGGTATTTCCCCCGGCTCTTCTACTTTGCAGGCAATTTTGGAAAAAAGCGCCCCCTGCCTTATACTTATTGATGAATTCGTAGCTTATGTAAGAAAGCTCTACGACACAAAACATGGGGATATTCCTGCGGGAACTTTTGCAAATGTTTTGTCTTTTTTTCAGGAGCTTACCGAAGCAAGCAAAAAAACAAACAATTGCATTGTTGTTGTGTCAATCCCAGAATCAGAAACGGAGACAGGCGGCGAAGCTGGAAATATCGCATTAAAAAGTATCGAACAAAGTATCGAAAAAACAATTGGCCGCATACAAACAATTTGGAAGCCGGTTGTTGCCGAAGAAAGTTTCGAGATTGTCCGCCGCCGTCTTTTTAAGCCAATTGAAAACAATGAAGCTGTAGAACGAACTTGTAAAGCTTTTTTTTCACTCTATCAAAATAATTCGTCGCTGTTCCCTGCGGAATGCAAGGAATCAGACTATCTGGAAAAATTGAAACGATGTTATCCTATTCACCCGGAAATTTTCGACAGGCTTTACAACGATTGGGCGAGCATAGACCACTTTCAAAGAACCCGCGGCGTTTTGCGCTTAATGGCCTCTGTTATCTATGATTTATATGACAACAATGATGGCAGCGCAATGATTACCGGCGGCTCTATTGCGATTGGCAAACCTGCAATCCGCGACGAACTTACACGGTATCTTTCAGACGGCTGGAATCCTATCATTGAAAATGAAATAGACGGTAAAAATGCTAGGCCTGCAAAACTTGATGATGCTCAAGGCGGGTATTACAAGAAACAATTTGCATATAACCGCATTGCCCGGACAATTTTTTTAGGCAGTGCCCCGTCAAGCAGTGCTCAAAAAAACCGTGGCATTGATTCTAGCCGCATATACTTAGGTGTAATTCAGCCAGAGGAAAACATTCCCGCTTATGAAGCCGCTCTGGGGGCTTTAGCAGACAGTCTCACTTTTTTATATCATTCAGAAAACCGTCATTGGTTTGATACTAGGCCGACTCTTCGTAAAACTGTAATAGATCGCACTCAACATCAATCAGCGGAATCAATTATTGACACCGTAGAAGCAGAGTTAAAAAGACTGGCCAAAGTACCGGTGTCTGTTTGTCTTGCCCATATTGCTGTAAAATCATCGGCCGACATTCCTGATGATCAAAACTTTCATCTTGTATTGCTCCGGGCTACAGAGTCGCATAAACCAAATGATGCAAATTCTCTGGCGATGTCTATTGCAAAAGAATATCTTGAAAAACGCGGTTCTTCTTCTCGTATTCACCGTAACATGATCGCTTTTCTAGCCCCGGATTCAGAGTTGCTTTCCAATGTACGTCAAGAAACAAAAATGCTTCTTGCATGGGAATCAATTAAAAAAGATGCTGACCTTTTAAATCTTGATACTGCGCAACGCAAGGAAACTGATGAAGCAATATCAGAAAAAGAACGTTCCATTGGCGAGCTTATTCAAAACGCATGGTGTCATCTCATTGTTCCAGTCCAAGAGGGTGCAAACGAGATTATTCTGAAAGAAATGAAGGTTTCTGGAATGAACAACCCTTCAATGAAAGCGATCCAAAAAATGAAACAGGATGAACTTTTAATAGAATCTCTGTCTCCAAAGATTCTTTCAATGGAAATGTCAAAAAAAGGCCAAGAACTTTGGCAGGAAAAAAATCATGTTTCTGTCAGAAAATTATGGGCAGATTATACGCAATATGTATATTTGCACAGGCTTAAAGACCGGAGTGTTCTTGAAAAGGCATTGGAAGCGGGTATCCGCTCTGGCGAATATTTTTATTATGCAGAAGATGTTGATGCAGCCGGGAAATATAGGGGGCTTGTCGGCTCCGCCGGGTTCCTTCATTTTTCTATGGACGCTCTTATTGTTAAACCGGAAATTGCCGAATTACAGCTTAACAAAGAAACACCAGTTTCAGATGATGGCCATACTACTTCAGCATCATCAGTTCATGAAACTTTTCTTTTTGATGACAAACAATCTTTGCCCGGCATAAAGCCACAGCAAGCGGCTAGCTCAAAGCCGACTCATTTTTATGGCAGTGTCAAACTTGATCCTGCAAAGCTCGGATCAACCGCCGGTCAAATTAACACGGAAATACTGCAGCACTTTAACCAACTGCCTGGAGTGTCAGTAGAGGTATCTCTGGATATTAAGGTTCATTGCCCGGAAGGTGTTTCAGATGATTTAATACGAACTGTAAAGACGAATTGCCATGTGCTGAAGTTTGAAAGCAATGAGTTTGATTAAAGCGGCTTTTGCCTTTACATCTCTGTCCTAAATTCAGACACTTTTGCAAAGCTGTCCGATTTTAGGACAGAAAAACTCTCAAAAACTTCACTTTTCAAACTTCCTCGCATTAAACCCGCCTGAAAACGGCGGTTTTTTCCGTCATATTTTTGCGGCTAGGTTGTCAAACATTCATTTTTTGGAAAGGCGCGGCTTATGCCGGGCATTTTGCACGGGCTTTAATGCGATTTTTTAAATTTTAGCGAAAAATTACAATAGTTGGCACGCTTCTTGCTAGTAGAATAGCAAAGGAGCTAAAATGCCAAAACTAAGGCTAGCGAGAGTAAAAACCGGCAAAGATTCGGTTGTATTTACCCCCTTCCCCTCCCCCCTTCAAAAAAAATATTTTTCGGCATTTGCCGGCAATAAAAACATAACCTTACATAAAAACAAACGAACAGGAGGATTTATCCATGAGTCAAAAAAGAATTTTAACCTGCGCAGTTACCGGTGGCATACACTGCCCGGCAATGAGCGAGTATCTGCCGTCCAACCCGCAGGAAATTGCACAGCACGCCATTGACGCGGCAAACGCCGGGGCTTCGGTCGTGCACATCCACGCGCGCAGTCCCAAGGACTGCTCGCCGTCGTCCAAGCTGGAAGACTTCCAGACAATTCTGGACAAGATTCGCACTAAAAACAAAGATGTTGTAATCTGCATCACCACCGGCGGCGGCTTGGGCATGACAGTCGAACAGCGCACGCACATCATCCCGCACCTAAAGCCGGAGCTTGCCTCCATGAACTGCGGTTCCATCAACTGGGGGCTGTTCCCCTTGGCCGCAAAGATAACAGAGTGGAAACACGACTGGGAAAAAGATTACTACGAGCGGACAAGGGCCGGCATTTTTCAAAACACATTTGCCGACATGGAAGGCATCTTGAAAATATTCGGCGAGCATAACGTGGTGCCGGAGCTGGAATGCTACGATGTCGGGCATTTGTACAATCTAAAGTTTATGATTGACAGCGGCTGGCTTAAAGGCAGGCCCTATATGCAGTTTGTCCTTGGCATAAACGGTGCGTTAGGTGCAACACCTTACGATCTTGTTACAATGAAGCAGACCGCCGACAGGCTTTTTGGCGACGGGAACTTTGAATGGTCGGCATTCGGGGCTGGCCGTGCGGAATACCCGGTGTGTACGCAAAGCCTTTTCTTGGGCGGCCATGTGCGCGTAGGCATGGAAGACAATTTGTATCTTTCCAAAGGTGTAAAAGCGAAAACCAACGCCGAAATGGTAGAAAAAATGGTACGGATCATGAAAGAGTTCGATTACGAGCCAATGTCTTACGAAGAAAGCCGCAAGACATTGGGGATTAACAAAAAAGTTTAGGAGGCAGGCAATGCAAAATTCATTATTCAGCCCCTTTATTTTGAAGGGCAAAAAAATCAAAAACCGTTGCGCGGTTCCCGCAATGGTTACGAACTACTGCACCCGCGAAGGTTATGCGACAGAACGTTTTATCGCGTACCACGAAGCCAAGGCCAAGGGCGGCTGGGGACTCATTATAACAGAGGACTACGCAGTCTCCCCCCTGGCTCGCGGTTTTAGCTTTGTAGCCGGGCTTTGGGAAGATGCCCAGATGGAAGGGCACAAGGAGTTGGCAAAGCGTGTCAAAGCCCACGGCGCGACAGTGCTTGCACAGATTTACCACTGCGGACGGCAAACAAACGAAGGTGTAATCGGGCAGGCCCCGGTAGCTCCATCGCTCATCCCCTGCCCTTTTAGTCCGAGTATGCCAAGGGAACTTAGCGTAACGGAAATAAAAGAGATAGTGAGGCAGTTCGGCGACACAGCTTACCGGGCAAAGCAATGTGGTTTTGACGGTGTCGAGGTTCACGGTGCGCACGGCTATCTTATCGCGCAATTTATGTCATCGTACAGCAACAAACGCGTGGACGAATACGGCGGTAATTTTAAAAACCGCGCAAAGTTCGCTATAGAAATCGTAAAAGAAATACGAAAAAGATGCGGCGATGATTTTATCCTCGGTTTTAGAATATCCTGCGACGAGTTTGTCGAAGGCGGCCGGACTTTTGAAGACACGCTGGCCATTATCGGCCTGTTAAAAGAAGCCGGCGTTGACATGATAAACGCCACTGCCGGCGTTTACGCTTCTGCCGACAAGGTAGTCCCGTCGGCATATACTGCGCATGGCTGGCTTGCCGACTATGCCGCGCAAATAAAAAAAGCGCACGACATTCCCGTCCTTACAGTCGGGCGCATAAACGATCCGGTTACGGCTAACGGAATTATCGCCAGTGGCAAGGCCGACTTTGCCGGCATGGCGCGCGCTTCCTTGGTGGACTGCGAGTTACCCAACAAGGCCTCCGATAGCCGCTTCGAGGATATTCGCCAGTGCATTGGCTGCAATTTCGGCTGCCTGGGTGTTTTGTTTTCCGACAATCCGATCAAGTGCACGTTAAACCCGGCTCTTGGCAAAGAGGAACATGGCGCTGTGAAAAAGTCGGCAAGCCCGAAAAACATCGCGGTAGTTGGCGCGGGGCCGTCCGGCCTGCAAGCCGCCATAACAGCGGCAGAAGCCGGGCATAAGGTTACGGTGTTTGAAAAAACCGAAAGGGCTGGCGGGCAGTTTTATCTTGCGGCAATACCGCCGTGCAAGGGCGAAATATCGGTTTTTATACGCTGGCAAACGACAAGGCTGGAAAAATTAGGTGTAAACATAAAATACAACAGCGAAGCCACTGCCGGCGACTTGCAAGGTTACGACAAAGTGATTGTCGCAACTGGCGCAAAACCGGCAAAGCCCCCTATACCGGGCGCGGACTTGCCTCATGTTATGTCTGTGGAAGATGTGCTTTTGGGCAGGCGCAATGTCGGCGGGCGTGTGGCCGTTATCGGCGGCGGGCAGGCCGGCACAGAGACGGCAAGCCACTTGGCTGTCCAGCTAAAGGCTGTAACATTGATAGAAATGACAGGCGCGGTTGCCGCAGAAGAAGCTATGGCTCCCCGCTGGGATTTGCTTCGCACGCTAAAGGGGCGCGATGTAAAAATCTTGACGGATACAAAAGTCAAGGAAATAAAAGACGGCTGTGTTGTCGCTGCCACTGCGTCAGGCGACATTGAAATTGCCGTGGACAGCGTAGTTTTGGCGACAGGCGTAACCAAAGTCGATACGTTATCCGCCGGCTTGCAAAATACCGTTGTGATAGGCGATGCAAAAGAACCCGGCGATGCCCTTGACGCTGTATCGCAGGGCTACGAAGCGGCCTTGGCTATTTGACAGTTCATTTTGAATAACGGCGCTCCGGCAATCTTTGTGAATAATTTTGCCGGTGCGCCGCATAAAAATACAAGGAGATGGAAAATGGATATACTTGGATTGATAGTAGGTGTTGGAATACTGGTTGTCGGCGCGTATAAAGGGCTTAACGCCCTTCCGCTAACTTTATTTGCGGGCATGGTCGTAATTCTTACAAACGGCATGGATGTATGGCCGGCCTTTGCCCAGTCGTACATGACCGGCTATGTAGGGTTCTTTTTAGCCTTTTTTCTTATTTTTGCATCATCGGCACTTTTTGCAAAAATTATGGAAGAAACAGGGGCCGCAATGGCGGTAGGCTATAAGTTTATCGACTGGTTTGGCAAGCACAGGTCTGTGCTCATTGTGTTCCTAACAACGGCAGCACTCACTTATGGCGGCGTAAGCTTGTTCGTGGTAGTTTTCGCGTTACGCCCCATCATTATGATACTGTTTCGAGAAGCCAACATTCCGCGCAGCATGGCGATAGGGCCTTTGGTCGCCGGTTCGGCTACATTTACAATGAAGTCGCTGCCGGGCAGTCCGCAGTTGACCAACGTAGTACCTACAGGTTTTTTTGGCACAACTCTTACTGCAGCCCCAATGCTTGGCATTATCTCTGCTATAATGATGCTTGTCCTTCAGATTTTTTACTTCCGATACGAGGAACGCAAGTCTAGAGAGCGCGGGGAAACCTTCAGTTTCATGGAAGGGCAAAATGAAGAGTTATACAAAGTTGACCGCGACAAACTGCCTTCGCCAATAGTATCATTTTTACCGCTAATTGTTGTAGTAACTATGATCATAGGTCTGCGTACTGTTGTAACACCGGCCGCACAATTGGTGGTAATATCTATGTTAGTTGCATCCACGCTTGCGATAATCCTTAACTGGAAGCGCATACCGAATTTGAAAAACATAATAAACATAGGCTCTGGCGGCGCTATTACTGCAATAGCAGGCCCTGCTTCGGTTGTCGGTTTTGGAGCGATTGTACAGGCCACGCCGGCATTCCAAACCATAGTTCAAGGGCTTTTGGGAATGGAAATGTCGCCATACGCGCTGGCAGCCTTGGCCCCGTCAATCCTTGCCGGAATAACCGGTTCCTCATCTGGCGGCCTTAACATTTCCTTGCAGGTGCTTGCCGATCATCTTATTGCATCCGGCGCAAACCTTGACCTTCTTCACAGAATATCGGCAATGTTTGCAGGCACGCTTGACACACTGCCGCACTCCCCGGGGCTGTTTCTAATGTTTCCCTATCTTGGCTTGTCGCACAAGGACGGTTACAGATATGTGTTCTGGAGTGCTGTCGTTATACCTACCTTTGTCGGGCTTATATGTCTGGCGGCTGTTATAGCAATGGCAGGTTGATGTAAATGTCTGTCCGCAGGGCACGAGGCTTTGCGGGCAGGCGTGTTTTTTAAGGGAATGGTAAACTTATGTATGATTTCAGCGGTAAAATTGTGGCGGTTACCGGCGCGGCAAAAGGCTTGGGATACGCCATTGCACAGCGTTTTTTGAAAGAAAAAGCGAAAGGTGTCGCTCTTTTGGATTTGAACGAAGATGCGCTTTTGCAAGCGCAGAAAGCCCTAGATGCGGAAAAGTCTCGCAGCTTTGTCGCCGTCTGCGATGTCGGGGATTATGCATCTGTGGAAAAAGCCTTTGGCGACGTTACGCGGCATTTTGGCCCTGTGGATATTTTAATCAACAACGCCGGGATAACGATGGACAGCTTTGCCGCAAAAATGACGGCGCAGCAGTTTGACAAAACAGTCCTTGTAAGTTTGAACGGCAGCTTTTATTGTGCAAGGCAAGTTATCCCCGGCATGAGGGAAAAAGGCTGGGGGCGCATTATTTCCCTGTCATCTACTTCGGCCTTTGGGAACGTGGGGCAGGTCAACTATTCTTCCGCCAAGGCCGGGCTTATCGGGTTTACATCTACTCTAGCACTGGAGTTGGGGCCGAAGGGTATTACGGCAAACTGCGTAGCTCCCGGCTTTATCGATACAGACATGATAAAAAGCGTACCGGCAAATGTAATGGAAGAACTGCTAAAGAGGAATCCCGCCGGGCGTCTGGGCAAGCCAGAAGAAGTTGCAAACTTAGTCATATTTTTAGCAAGCGATGAGGCGGCCTATATCAACGGCGAGTGCATAAAAATTTGCGGTGGTTTTAAGTAAGGCCGTCGCAAAAAATTACAAACAGGAGCAAGTATGAAAGACAAAACGATGATAATAGCGGCACTAACAGGAGCCGTAACACCAAAAGACATTTCCGAGCATATTCCTATGACACCGGAAGAAATCGCAGAAGATGCCTACAAGTGCTGGAAGGCCGGAGCCTCAATCGTGCATCTTCACATGAGGGACGACGAAGGCAAGGGCACAATGGATGTAGGACGTTTCAAAAAAAGCGTGGAACTTCTGCGCGCGCACAAAGACTGCGATGTAGTAATCTGCTGCACGTCATCAGGCTCGGTAAAAAAGCTGGAAAACCACCAGCGCATGGAGCATTTCAAAACAATCCCGGATATAGAACTTGGTTCTTACGATGCCGGCACTATGAACTGGGGTTGTACGAATGTTTTTGAAAACAGCCCTAAGTTTTTGGAAGAGTTGGCGCAGTGTTATCTGGATAACGAAGTAAAAGCCGAAGTCGAGCTTTTTGATATGGGTATGATTACCAACACAAACTATTACATACAGCAGGGCTTTATCAAAACGCCGATATTCTGCCAGGTTGTGCTTGGCGTGTTAGGCGGCGCGCCAGCCACTGTCGAATGTCTTACGCATTTGGTGAAACACATCCCGGAAGGTTCGATATGGTCTGCCTTCGGCATTGGCAAAGACCACCTGCCTATCATGTACGCGGCTTTGGCGCTTGGGGCGCACGGAATCCGTGTCGGCTTGGAAGACAATGTGTATTACTCCAAAGGCGTAAAGGCCACAAACACGATGCTGGTAGAAAGGGCTGTGCGCATAGTAAAAGAGTTCGGCAAAGAACCCGCAACGCCGGCAGAAGCCCGCCAAATTATAGGCTTGAAGCCGCTTGTACGTTAGAGGATTGCTATGACAAAAAACAGAGAACCCGTGTTAGTCGCATTTGGCAGAACCGCATTGGCAAGGGCAAACAAAGGCAGCTTTGCCGAAACCCACCCGGTAGAATACGGAGCGCAGGCGTTACGCGGCATTTTGGACAAAGTCCCCAAACTTGATCGGGCAGAAATAGACGATGTCATAGTCGGCTGCGCCCAGCCGGAAAGATACTTGGGCTGGAATGCCGCACGACTTATTTCGCAAAGGGCCGGCCTTCCCGATTCCGTACCTGCGCATATCGTGAACCGCTTTTGTTCTTCCGGGCTTCAGTCGGTTGCCACTGCGGCTAATGCGATTTCTGCCGGGGAAATGGATGTCGTAGTAGCGGGCGGCATCGAGATGATGACAAACATCAACATGGAGCTTGCGGCAGAATACCAGTACAAGGCCTTAATCGAACAGGCCCCGGCTTCTTACATGGCGATGGGACTTACCGGAGAGCTTGTCGCGGAACGTTACGCGATAACGCGCCACGAAATGGAAGTTTTTGCCGTAGAGAGCCATAAAAGAGCCGCCTCTGCAAAAGACGCGGGAAAATTTACTGATGAGATTATCCCTGTCGAAGTGAAAACTCAAGGCGGCGTTATCAAGCTGGCCGGCGACGAAGGCGTGCGCGCCGGCACAAACTTGCAGGCGTTAGCTGAACTGAAGCCCTGTTTTAAGGAAGACGGGCTTCTTACAGCAGCGACATCCTCGCAAATGACCGACGGGGCAAGTTTTGTCGTGTTAATGTCCCGCGAAAAAGCGCAGAGCCTAGGCATTGCCCCCATAGCCCGCTTCGTGTCGTTTTCAGTTGCAGGCCTTGCGCCGGAGGTCATGGGGTTAGGGCCGATTTACGCAGTGCCGAAAGTGCTGAAAAAAACCGGGCTAACGCTTGAAAGCATGGACGTTATCGAACTGAACGAAGCCTTTGCTTCCCAAGCCATTGCCTGCATTCGGGACTTAAACCTGCCGCCGGAAAAAACAAACCCCAACGGCGGGGCAATCGCCCTTGGCCATCCTATGGGCGCGACAGGTTCAGTGCTTATCTGCAAGGCATTGTCGCAACTTATACGAACAGGCGGACGTTACGCGATGATAACAATGTGTATTGGCGGCGGCATGGGTGCTGCCGGAATAATCGAGATAGAGTGAGTAACTATTCGGCAACTTGATTAGTTGCTGGATAAGTTATAAAATCGAATTAGGAGGAAATCAAAATGAAAAAAATTGCAATTGTAGGTTGCGGAGCTATGGGCACTATTTTGGGCGCATTCATGGCAAAAAACGGGCATCCTGTCGAAATGGTAGATGCAAACAAAGCTCATGTTGACGCTATGAAAGCCGGCGGCGCAAAAATTATCGGCACGGTGGACTTTACAGTCCCGGTTGATGCCCGGCTTCCAGAGGAAATGGACGGGATTTACGATCTTGTGTTCGTATTGACAAAACAAACCGCCAATGAAGCTGTGTTCAAAAATCTTATGAAGCACCTTGGCGAAAACAGCATTGTCTGCACTTTGCAAAACGGCATCCCGGAACCAGCGGTGGCCGGCTATGTCGGCGCGAAAAGGACGATGGGCGGAACCTCGAACTGGGGCGCGACTTATGTTAGCCCGGGCATTTCGGAGTTGACGCAAGATTTAACAAAAACACCCTATATGTTCGAGATAGGCGAGTTTGAAGGCCCAGTAACAGAGCGCACACAAAAAGTGCGCGAAGTGTTGGAACACATGGGCTGGCCTTCCAAAGTAAGCGACAACTTTATGCCGTCGCGTTGGGCGAAACTTGTTTTAAACTCTTGCGGCAGCGGCATGAGCGCGGTTTGCGGCATCACCTTTGGCGAGGTTATGCACAATCCGCTTACGCGCGCCTGCGCCTGCCACATCGCCCGGGAAGTGTTAAAGGGCTGCAATGCCGACGGTCTTACAATGCCGGTGTATAACGGCAAGTGGGACTTGAACGTGTTCGCCTTTAATGACAAGGCCAGTTTTGAAAAGTCAGAAAAAACCTTTCTGGAGATTTACGGCATCGCACGCAGCGGCAAAGCTAGTATGTTGCAAGACTTGGAAAAAGGGCTTAAAACAGAAGTCCGCATGATCAACGGCCATGTCAGCGCGACCGGGGACAAGCATGGTTTTGAAACACCCTTCTGCGACAAAGTTGTAGATATAGTTACGCGCATAGAAAACGGCGAGCTAAAATACTCGATGGATAATGTCAAACTTTTCGAGGACAGTATGTTCGACTTTAAGAGCGACTATTTGGGTTACAACGATTAAGAGGGATTAATTCGCTTTGGGAGTCCGCCGGTGGCAGCAAGCTAGCCGGCGGATTCCTATCAAATATCTGGAAAAAAAGGAGGTTATTTTGAACTTTCAAGCCCTGTACAAAGAAAAATTACGCACGACACAGCAAATCGCCGGCGAGATACAGCCCGGCTGGGCCTGCGCCGCCGATACTGCCCTGGCCGCGCCGCAGGGAATATACAAAGCCCTTGGAGATCGCGCACGGGCCGGGGACATACAAAATGTTACGATACACGCATTTTTGGACTTATTCCCCTTGCCTTGTTATCAGGAAGACCTTTTCGGCAAAATCAACGGGATAACTTATTTCTCCGGCGCGGCCGGGCGGGCGGCTGTCGCCAAAAGCGCCGCTGACATAATGCCGACACATTACCGCGACGGCCCCGGTCTTATTACCGACTATGTGGACATTGACGCATACTACGCGGTAGTTTCGCCTATGGACAAACACGGCTACTTCAGCACTGGCTGCAGCGCATCTCTTAGTGTCGCGATGATGGCGAAAGCGAAGCGCATATATCTTGAGGTAAACACGGCAATGCCGCGCGCTCTTTCCGGGCCTGTCGTACATATTTCGCAAGTTACGGCTTTTTGCGAACACAACGCGCTGCTTGTCGAACTGCCCAAAGTGGAAATGGACGAGGCCAGCTCGAAAATCGGGAGCTTGATCGCGGCGGAAATACCTAACGGCGCAACCTTGCAGCTTGGCATCGGGGCAATTCCCAACGCCGTGGCGAAATCGTTACGCGAAAAAAACAATCTCGGCATACATACGGAAATGATGACGGAGGGGATGATCGATCTTTTGGAATGCGGCGCTGTTACTAACAGCGAAAAGCCAATACATACCGGGCGCACTGTCGCAACCTTCGCTCTAGGCTCGCGGCGTATATACGATTACATTGACGACAATCCGGCAGTACTCATGCTGCCTGTGGATTATGTCAACAATCCTGCGATAATTTCCCAGCACCCTAACTTTGTCTCGGTGAATTCGGCGGTGGAGGTGGACTTCTTCGGCCAGGTTAGCGCGGAATCCGTAGGAACCCGGCACGTTTCCGGCTCCGGCGGGCAGGTTGACTATGTGCGCGGCGCTTTTGAATCAAAGGGGGGCAAGAGTTTTATCGCTTTTGAATCCACTTCCAAAAACGGCACTGTAAGCAAAATCGTCCCTACGCTGCTTCCCGGCTCCATTGTAACAACGCTGAAAAACGAAGTGGATCATGTCGTAACGGAATACGGGATCGCAAAACTTCGCGGGCACACGTTAAGCCAGCGCACAAAGGCATTGATCGCAATCGCCCATCCTAAGTTCCGGGACGAGTTGACTTTTTCGGCAAAAAAGCAGAATATTATTATCTGAGGCAAACTCAAATTTTACGTTCGCAAGGATAAGGATAGGCAAGTGTTGAAAGAAAACAGACAAGGGTTAAAGGTGCTGGCAGCCGGGACGTTTTTAAATTTGTTCCTGGGCATGATTTATATTTGGGGCATATTCGTCATACCTGTTTCGCAGGCACTTGTGTGGGATGTCGAAGCGGTAAAAATAACGGCTTCTTTTACAATCGGTTTTTTTTCGCTCGGCGGGCTTTTGGGCGGCAAACTTCACGGGAAACTTGGCGCGTCAAAGGTAACAATGCTCGGCGGCCTTATGCTCGGCAGCGGCTCTTTGCTGGCGGCCTTTACCCCGGCGGCCTTCCCCTGGCTTTTGTATTTAACTTACGGAATACTCGGCGGAATGGGCGGCGGCATGGGTTACATCTCTGTCGTTTCTTCCGCGCAAAAATGGTTTCCCAGCCACCGAGGGATTGCCACCGGGATTTGCGTTGGGGCTTTCGGCCTGTCCGTTACGGTTTTCGCTCCAGTTGTCGGGGCTTTGCTGGGCGCGGTTACGCTGCGGCAAACCTTCCTTGCGCTTTCCGCCGCATATTTTGCGGCGAGTCTTTTGCTTGGCAGAATGGTAAAGTTCCCGGAAAGCGGCGAGGTTAAGGATGTGCATTCAGACGGCAAGCGGCAGTTTACTATGAAAGAAATGATACGGCAAAGGGAGTTCTGGCATATTATCGTATCTTTTCTGCTAGTTACAGTGGCGTTCTTTGTTGTAAACCCGGCGGCGCAAACTTTGTCCATTTACCGGGGCTTTGATCCGGGCTTTGCCACGGTTCTATTGATGATAACGGGGATAAGCAACACATTCGGCCGCATGGTGCTGCCTATTTTTTCCGGCAAGGTGCGTAACGAAAACATTGTCGTATGTTTGATGATAATACTTGCCGCCGCCTCTTTTACATTGTCATTTGCGACAGGGCCTTTGTTTGTCGTGATGATCGCGTTGATACCGATGTGTTTCGGCGCGGCTTTGAGCGTTTTCCCGCTTATTACGGCCGATTATTTCGGGCTTAAAAACTTGGGCGAAAACTACGGAACGGTTGCTTTGGGTTTTGCCTTTTCCGCGCTTGTTATGCCGGGCGTAATCGGGCTTTGGGGTTCGTACAACCTGCGCTTTTTAGCCGTGGCGGCTCTTTCGGTGCTCGGCATTTACACTATGGGTTCTTTGTCGCTGGCCGCAAGACGGAAAAAAGCTGCCGGGAATTAGCGGCGTGCAAGAAGCGTTAGCCGCTAATTTCCCTGCGTTTTGGAAACGCAAAAAACCCCTTGCCGGTTTATTTGCATTTTTCCTCCTTTTACATCAACAAACACTGTAGCGCACTTGGTGGCTTTCCCACAGCTTAGGCACTTCCATTGTGTCGATTAGCTTTTCGATTATGTTTTCCGGCACAGTGCGCTCCCGTAACTTATTCCGCTGGAAAAGCTCCGGCACTGGCACTTCCGTGTAGATCACTTCGACAAAGGCATTGTATGCGGTAAAAAGATCAACAAGCGGCCGCCGGCGCTTTTCCGTAATGTTTACCGCGTTCCACACAAAACTCTGTTTTTTGGCAAGCAGTTTTTTCGCCTGCGCCTTTGCCGCCTGCACGACAAGCCCTTGATTGTCCTGCGGCGAAACGCCCATCTCTTGGCGTATAGCGTCAAGCGAAACTACGGAGATGCCTTCCAGATTTTCTTCTATATAAGTGTCTTTGCCGGAGGCGGGAATGCCGCACATCATATACACCGGAAACTTGTCTTTTTCGTAAGGCGCGTAACCGGTGTACGACGATGCATCCTTGAAATATAACAATTTGCCACTTGAGTTAGGGAAATGTTTCGGCTGCGTAAAACAATCGTTTTCCGTGCAGTATTCCTTGAAAAGTTCTATTGTTTCAAGGTTGCTTTTTTTGTCTTTAGAGATGCGCCCCTTTGCATCGGCCTTTGCAAGTATGTACAGGTACTCCGGATTAACCTCAAGACTTGCCCGGCATATGGCTTTTTCCGTATCGGCCTTTTCCAAAAACATTAGCGGCAATCCGTGGTATCTTACCATTGAGCAAACCTGTTCGCGTTCTGCAAAGGAGAGCCTGCCGAACAGTTCTTCCATAAAGCCGTATCTGTATATCAGCTTCCTCGCTTCCATCGCGCCCCTTACCGCATGATGCCGGGAGGTGATTTTTCCGTTTAGCGTTTTCGTGCAAAAAGGTTTTCCAATGTCGTGAAGGATTGCGGCTAACAGGATAATTTTTTGCGCGTCGCCGGGGAGCCGCCCGTAGTCATCGTCTTGCAAAAGATTTTCTATGACAAGTTTTGTATGCGTCCACACGTCGCCTTCCCCGTGATACTCTTTTTCCTGCGGCGTTTTTTGCAAGCGTTCCCGCCAATCGTATTCGCTAAAGGCATAACCTTCGATTTGTTCTAGCGTGGCCATTCACACCCCCATAACGCCGGGATTTACAAGCAAGTTGGCGATGATAGGCCGCTCAAGCCAATGGCTGTCGCTGGATAAAATACGCGCGGTAAATTCTTTTCGTACAAACTTGTAACGCTGGACTGTTTCCCCGGCTTCCTCAACCTTGATGTACAGCCCCTCCGCAAAATCCGAATCATCTGACTGCTTCATCACTAAATCGAAGTCGTGTTTTTCTTTCTCGCATATTTCCCGTAGTCGTTGCCGCCAGGCATCTGATTTATACAAGGACTTTCCCAAACAGCCCGCCAGCTCGTCTGCGTTTTTAAGGCAGCCCTCTTTAAGAACGGGCACGGATTGCACGAAGGGAACCGGCGCGAGCATCTGCCGTCGTTTTTCCGTTGACAGGAAAACTTCGCCCTCTTTGTCGAAGATGTCGAACTCGAAAAAATAGTGGGGCAGAATGTCGTAAAAGACCGTGTGCTTTGCGTACATCCACTCGCCGTACATGATGTAACGCTCCCCCAAAACATCGTAAAGCTCGACCGAGTGCGCGGCCGCCCACCTTTTCAAAAGGTTGAAGTGCCGCTCCCTGTAGCCGCCGGTTAAAAAATGCCCCCTGCTTTGCAAGCGCAGCTCGCCGCCGGCAAAAGAGAGGCCGGCATTCGCCCCGTCGATTTTTTCTTCCACCACGACAAATTTTCCGGCAACCTCGGAAAACGCGGCCGCCTCCAAATCCTCATCCCCCTTTTGAAGCTTCGATCCCGCTATATGCCGTGTCCGGGGGTACTTGTAAAGCCGTTCCATATTGAATTTTAGCATTTTTTTTCGATTATGTACAGCATTCGCTTTGCCGGAGGCATTTTTTAATCATAAATAGCTTGCCGGTTTCACGGTTTTATTGCATAATAAAGCTATGGAAAAAAACAATAGATTTCGGTTGAATCGCGCCATCTTTTCTTTACTGATATTTATTTGCTGTCTTTTTGTCGGAGCCTTGCTGGTAGTCGCCTCCTCCGTTATTTTGCCCTTTACAATCGCCGTCTTGTTGACATTTGTTATGTATCCAATGGTAAGGTGGCTGGATAAAAAGCGGGTTCACCGGTTTTTGTCAATTTTTTTAGTGGTCAGCATCTTGGTTGCCGCTTTGTTTCTGTTCGGCTTCATTCTTTTTACATCGGGGAGCAACATTGTCGCCGCCTACCCCAGATACGAATACCGGATTGTCGAGATTTATCTTTGGGTCGCCCAGTTTTTCGATCTTTCCTTTGACGAGTCTTTGACTATTTGGGAAAACTTATGGGGGCAGTTGGGGGTTCGCAATTTTATCCGCGATTTTGCGGTTTCGTTTTCGACTATCTCTATCAATTTTATTTCAAGCGCGGTGCTGGTGATTCTTTTTATCGTTTTTATTTTGCTAGAGGTGAGTTTTTTCAAGGAAAAACTGGAAGCGGCTTTTGCCAAACGCTCGGATAACATTCAGCAGATAGCTTACGATTCTATGGTTCAAGTTTCGCGTTACTTGACGGCGAAGTTTTTTATCTCGCTTGTTACGGGTTTAATAATCGGCGTGGGCTTGTCCATTATCGGGCTTGAGTTTGCCGTTCTTTGGGGAGTGCTTCAATTCTTTTTGAACTTTATACCGATGTTGGGCAGTATTGCCGCCGGTGTCGGGATGACGTCTCTTGCGCTTGTGCAGTTCTGGCCAGACCCGCTGCCGGTTGTTTGGGTTGTAATTTTGATTTTAGCGACAAACACGGTGATTGGCAGTTTTTTGGACCCAAGAATTGTCGGAAATCATGTGGGTATTTCACCCTTGATGGTTCTGGTTTCGCTGTCAATATGGGGATGGATATGGGGCTTTGTCGGGATGATTCTTGCGGTTCCTATGGTTGTTATTATAAAAATTGTGTGCGAAAATGTGCCTATTCTAAAACCTGTTTCGATTCTTTTGGGAACGCAAAAAAATGTTGAGGCAAAAAAAGCGGAACGGCAGGAAGGCAGCGGCTAAGGAGCTGAAGTTGTTTTGAAATTGAAGTTTCCGAACAAGTCCATTTTTTGAACAAGTCCAATTTACAGGAGTTTTACGATGATTTATTTAACTGGCTTTCACGCCATAGAAGAAAGGATTAAGTTCGCAAAATCCACCGGCGCGGCCTGCGGCCCCTTGCTGTTGGCAAAGCCCGGGCCGCGCGCGAAAGAAGTTGTCGCGCTTGCTGTTAACAACAATATCCGGGTGGATCGTGTCGGAACCTTCGAGCTGGAAGGGCTTGCGCCGGGAAATCGCGGGATTGCCTTGCGGGTTGATGATATAAAAAGCGACAGGCCGGATGTCAAACTTGAAGAGTTTATCGAAAACTTGGGCGACAGAAAGGACTCTTTGGTTTTGCTGTTGGATGAGATTACCGACCCGCACAACTACGGCGCAATTTTACGCACTTGCGATCAACTGGGGGCGGATTTGGTTGTTAGCCGAAACAGGCGCAGCGCGAAACACGCCGAGGTTCTTTCCAAGACTTCGGCCGGCGCTGTAAACTGGGTTCCGCAGGCGGAAACTGCCAATTTGGTGCGGGCGGCCGACAATCTAAAAGATGCCGGTTTTTGGATTTACGGCGCGGACATGGAGGGCGAGGCTCTTTACAAAAAAGATTTTAGCGGCAGAACGGCATTCGTGCTTGGCAGTGAAGGGGCGGGGGTTTCCCGGCTTTTGAAAGAACGCTGCGATGCTATCGTGGGCATTCCCTGTTTTGGAAAAATCGATTCGCTTAACGTGTCTGTGGCCGCCGGGGTGCTTCTTTACGAAGCACGCCGCCAGCGGGGTTAGGCGGCAGGTGCCTTGGCAAATGTCCGACATTTGCCAAGGATTTTGCCCTGTCAGCTAACACTCAAGCTCTTCTGTGCCGGGCTGGGTTTCGCTTTTTGAAACGCTTACCGAGTAATACTGGTTGCCAACCCTTACATTGAAAACCTTGACCTCTTTGTCCGCCTCCATTGCCGCCGCAATCGCCGCAATGATCTGCGGGCTATCTGCTTCTGCTTGCAACAAGCCGGCCTCGATCCCTGTTAGCGTTTTGAAAAACCGGTCGTATAAATCCTGGGCTTCTTCTATTGAAATCGCGGAAAAGCGCATAACATCGCCGGCCTTTGCTTGGGCTACCTTGTAAAGATCGGCATAAATTACAGAAGCTATTTTCGTGTAACCGCCCGTCGTCTGGCGGTCTGCCATAAGAATAATCGGATGCCCCTGCCCGGGAACCTGAATGCCGCCCATAAGCATTGCGTCCGAAATTATATCGCTCTTGTCTTTGTGTTTAATTGCGGCACCCTCGAGCCGGTAGCCCATGCGGTCTGCCTCGCTGGAAACGGTGTAGGCCGAAGATAAAAATGTATCGATGCCTTCTTGCGTAAAAGCGTCGTCCTGGGGGCCAAGCACTACGCGCAAAACATTTTCTTGCGCATAAGCGGGTATGTATTGCGCCGGCATTTGCACTGGGCTTTTCCCTGCAACATTTGTTTTGTTGTAGGGAATCTTGTCGCCGGCTTTCAACGGCCGGCCTTCCCAGCCGCCTATCTTCGCCTTGGCATATGTGGACTTGCTTCCCATAACGACGGGAATGTCCATGCCACCGAAAATCCCCACATACGCGCGCACGCCGGACTTCATCGTTTCAAAAGAAAGCGTGCTGCCGGCTTTTATAACATAACTTTGCCATGTTTTTACCGGCACGCCGTCTATTGCCGGGGAAAGATCGCCGCCTGTTATGGAAATGTATGCGTCATTGTGGAAGGCAAGTGTCGCCCCCATCATCGTAAGTTCTAACACTGCCTCGTTCATGTTATCGTTGCCGCAAAGTATGTTGGCGACTTTGTGTGCGAAGGGGTCCATCGCCCCTGCTACGCAAACGCCGGATTGCTGGTGTCCGAACCTTCCCTCGTCTTGAATTGTGGTAAAAAGTCCGGGGGCAATTACTTCAAAAGTTCCCATGTTAGTGAGCCTCCTTCATTGGAAAAATGCGATATTGATATGCGTTAGCCGCAACCTCTGTCGTTATGCGATCGTATTCGTCTCGGTCAATGGGCTGGAAACGTATGTAGTCGCCCGTCTTGTAAAGGATGGGTTTTTCGCGGCCGGGATCGTATAATTTAATCGGAGTGTGTCCGATCAACTGCCAGCCGCCTGGGCTGTCAATCGAATAGATTCCTGTTTGGCTGCCGGCAATGCCCACGCTTCCGCCGCGAATTTTCGTGCGCGGGTTGGCCAGCCTCGGCGTTTCGAGTTTTTTATCCATGCCGCCCAAATACGGAAAGCCGGGTGTAAAGCCCAACATATAAATAAGATAGTCGGTTCCCGAATGAATGCTTACGACTTCTTGTTCGCTAAGAGCGTTTTTTTCCATAACGGTCTGCATATCCGGCCCGGCCTCCCCCCCGTATAATGTGGGAACGATAAAGATGTCGGGGTCGGGCAGCTTCATTACTCCAAGTTTTTCTTCAAGCTCTTTTAGCGCGGCCAGCATCTCCTTGTGCCGGATAACGCCGGGGTCATACTCCACCATAAGCGAGCGGTAAGTCGGGTTCATTGAAATAATGCCGGGGATGCCGGAATCTTGCGCGGCGATATGCAAGCCCCTTACTTTCGCGCTGATGTGCGGGGATATTTCATTGCCAAACTCTACAACTAAACCCCGGTCGCCAAAGGTTAGGTATCTTGCCTGTTCATTGCTCATAAAATCCTCCATAATTGAGGCTCTTCCAAAATGCCAGATTTTGGCGCGGCTCAATTACTTCAAACTATAACAGAAAAAATGAGTAAGGTGCAAGGGCTAATGCAAGCGTTTTTGGTGAGAGGGGTTGCCGCTCTCTTTTGCAAAAGCGGAGGATATGTTATAATGAGACCAGCGGGGAGAGTCCGTCTTCCAAGAATTAAGCGAAAGGGAGTGGTTTTATGGCTTGTTTAGCGAAAAAAAACGCGGCAGTTTTGGCCGCCGTCTTGTTTGGCTGGGCTTTAACCGGCTGCGGCGGGGACGGCGGGGGCGGGGCGGCTGTCGAAAGTGAGGCGGCTGCTGCGGAGGCGGCCGGCGAAGTCTACGCGGCGGGGGCGGCGCAGGGG
>WRKI01000348.1 GCA_009778155.1 Spirochaetota bacterium | reverse complement strand
CCCCCCAATTTGGGGCTGTGCGGTTGCAGGGCGATAAGTTTCCTTATACAGGCAATATCCTCGACAATTCTCTGCAAGGCAGGATGCCCCATGCCTAAAGGCTACGCGGCAAGCGCTTGGCCCTGCTTTGGCGGCAGGTTAGCCCGTTTTTTGGGGGGGTCAATGTATACTTTTTTACACAGGAGCGTAAAATGAAACAGGAAAAAACAGAATTGGTAAACCTGATCAAGGCAAATACCCAAATAATACAGATAATCAGCTACGAAACGCTGATGATCCACGCCCATCTTGCAACCGCAGCCGACGAGCTTGAGCGTACTCTTTACCTTTGGAACCGCGTGGACGGTATAAAAAAATGGGATGCAGGCGAAGCTGTTTTTACGGTAGTTGACGAAGGTGAAAGGAGGCCAGAGAACGCCTTTGCCTTTTTCTGGGAACACGAAGACATCATCATGCTGCTGGAAGACTTCCACCCGGATATGGGTGAAAACCAGCCAGAAAACATTAAGCGGCTTAGAAATGTCGCGGCAAGCGGCGAGGATCAAAAACGAACTCTCGTGCTTTCGCAGCCTTTACGCTTTTTGCCGCGCGAGCTTGAAAAAGAAGTCCACATAATGGAACTTCCATATCCTTCTTACGAAGACTTAACCGTAATTTTTAACGATGTCAGAAAAAGCTACAAACTTGACACCGCTGACGATCCGGAACAAGGTTTGATTGAGGCGGCGCTGGGGCTTACAATAACGGAAGCCAAAAAAGCTTTTTCCTTGGCTTTTATAGAAAGTGGCAAGTTAAGCACGGCAGAAGTACCTCTTGTAATCCGCGAAAAAGAAAGCGTTATTAAAAAAAGCGGCTACCTTGAATACTTCCACCCAAAAGAAGAGTTGAAAGACGTGGGCGGCCTTGACAATCTAAAAGGCTGGCTTGAAAAACGCGGACGGGCCTTCGACAAGGGAGCCGCCGACTTTGGCCTTAGCCACCCGCGCGGAATTTTGCTTTTGGGAATTCCCGGCACGGGGAAAAGCCTTACGGCAAAGGCAATCGGCAACTTGTGGCATTTCCCCCTTTTGCGCCTTGACATGGGAAAAATCTTCGGCGGCATAGTGGGCGAATCCGAAAAAAACATTCGTGGTGCACTTAACATTGCCGAGGCAATAGCCCCGTCCATCCTGTGGATCGACGAAATTGAAAAAGCCATGTCGGGCCTGTCATCATCGGGCAGTTCGGACGGCGGCACGACTTCCCGGGTGCTTGGCACTTTTTTAACATGGATGCAGGAAAAATCAAAGCCTGTTTTTGTCGTGGCCACCGCCAATGACATTACAAAACTGCCGCCCGAGCTTTTACGCAAAGGCCGCGTGGACGAAATATTTTTTGTCGATCTTCCAAATTCCGCCGAGCGGCAGGAGATTGTAAAAATCCATTTGACGAAAAAGAACCGCGACCCCGGCGAGTTTGACATAGCGAAACTTGCGGCGCAAAGCAAGGGCTTTTCCGGCGCGGAGCTTGAAGAAGCGGTAAAGGAAGCGCTTTTTCGGGCTTTTGACCTGGGGCGGACATTGAGCGACGAAGACATTCTGGAAGCGCTCTCGAAAACCTTCCCCCTAGCGCGGACAATGTTCGAGGACATTAACGATATGCGCCAATGGGCAAAAAGCCGCGCGGTTCCAGCCTCCTCCCAAGCCCCTGAAGCTCTTGACGAATGGAAGGATGACAGCACGCCCAAGCTCAAACAGGAAAGCTACTCGAACCCCTTTGTGAAAAAAGGAAAGTAAATGCTGCACTATTACCTTAATTTGTATGACGGAAATTTAAACCGCGCCCTTGCTGTAAAAAGCATCGCACAGAACCAGTTTGAGCAGTTTGAGCGTTACATAAGAAATTCGATAGCTGCGCTTGAAAGAAAGGAGGTTAAAGCTTCGTGGGAAAAAGTACAGCAAAAAAATCTTGCGGAACTAAGTGTTATTGGCGGAATTTACGAGTTTGCCAAACGGACTGCGATAAAAATAAGCGGCAAAGAGAAGGGGTATTATCGGCTCGAACTTTTGGAAGGTAATCCCAACTACGCAAAAAAAATTGAGTACCAAATTGGCAGTTTGGAAGGCGAGGTTTCAATTACCGAAGAAGATTACAACCGCAGACTCATTTATATTAAAGGAATCGAAGCAGAAAGCTTTGACAACCTGCGCTGGGGTTTCGCCAAAATAGATTTAAAAGCCGCATGGTTCAATCTAAAAAAAGGCGATGTTCTGCAAGGGCAAGACAGAACAGAATACCAAGTAACAAGCGAGCCGCAAAACGATGAAATAACCATAGCTGGCTGGCTGCCCGCAAACGAAAAACTGTTTTACGAAAACAGCGAAATTTCCTTTAATGTAACAAATCCTTATCCGTTGCCGAAAAATACCGTTGCCTTGCGAGAATACGGTAATACCGCCATATTTTATTCGCAAATAAAACTTAACGACAACGATTTCAAACTCAAAAACCACAAGGCAAGCGAGTACATAGATTTTTCTGGCTTGTCTTTTTACGACAAGCCAGATGCCAAACTTGATTTTGAACGGGGGGATGCAGAAGGAGCGACAATCACTCTTCGCCATGACTCTGATTATGGGAAAAAGGTTATTTCAAACGGCATTATCTTTGAAGTAAAGCCGCTTCAGAAAAACAACTTTGAAATGTATAAAATTCAGCTTAAGGAGCGTGAAGAAGACGATGCTGCTGGCGAAGAGCAAAACGCGCTCTCCCCGCTTCGGTATTTTTTCGACGAAGATATTGAGATAACAGACGACAAAGACAAAAAAAACAAATACTTGGTTGACAGAAAAGGCAGCAATCCTGATGAATACCAAATAGTTCTGCGGAATAAATCTACCAGCTTATATACTTTTCCCCCAGAAGGAGCAATCTTGTCTGTTCGGGCAAATACGATCAATCTAAAGCGCCAGCTTGAAGCAGTCTCGATTTTAAAGCTTATGCCGCTTAAAGACCATGAAATGCTGATCAGGCTTTTTGAAAACAAAGATAAGACACGTTGGGCTCGTTTTGAAGAGAAAAAGGTAAACGAATGGTTTGTATTAAAAGATGAAAGCCGTAGCGGATGTTCCAACCAAAGAGAATTTATACGAAAGGCACTTGCAACTCCCGATTTCGCAGTACTGGAAGGCCCGCCTGGTTCCGGCAAAACAACCGTAATCCTTGAGCTTATTTGCCAGCTTGTTTCGCAGGGCAAGCGCGTATTGCTTTGCGGCTCCACAAACGTAGCGATTGACAATGTTTTGGAGCGGCTTATCGAGGAAAAAAACGGCCCGGCATTGATAAACAGTATCGACCTGTTGCCCGTAAGAATAGGCAGGGCGGATCGTGTGGATGAGCGTATTGTCAAATACCAGCTTGATAACTTACTTGAAGAAGATATGCCAGAAAATGAAAAGAAATGGAGGCAGCAGCTTTTACTGGAAGCGGCAAATCTTGTATGCGGAACGACAATGGGTATTGTAAATCACCCGAAATTCAAAGCGCGCTCTGGCGGTGTGCGCGGAATGACATTTCACGGAGACACACCTATAATACCAGAGTTTGAATGCCTTATTATAGACGAATGCAGCAAAACAACATTCCAAGAATTTCTTGTCCCGGCCCTTTATGCAAAACGCTGGATACTTGCCGGGGATGTAATGCAACTTTCGCCGTTTACCGAGCGCGATAACATAGAACACAATTTTGAAAAATTGTCTTGGCCAAAAGAAAATGCCAAAGGGCAATATGAAGAACTTGACATAAACATCCAGAAGGCGGTTTTTTATCTTGAAAAGATGCGCGACTGCCTTCACGAGAAGAATGGCGAACTTAACAAAAACCGCTTTGTGCTTGTTGTGGATGCGGCGGCGCTTGAAAAAATAATTTCAGAGCTTGCATTTGGGAGGATTGGAAAATTTCATGAGGAAACGGTTTTTGCATTCGTAACAAGGCAGGAGGAGAAAAAAAGTAGAATGGATAACGTGCTTATCCGCTCGCCTAAAGATGCCAACTTTTTGGAATTGGTCGCCTGTAACCTGATTTTTGTGAGCAAAGAAATTTACCATTCTGAAAACTTCATTGCTAAAATACCGCCGACCCATGCAATTTTGCTGAATGAAAAATGGAAGGATACGCAATTCGCTTTTTGCCACAATGCAGCCCAAAAGAAGATCGGCTATGAATATCACCATAGGGGGGAAAAACTTACAAACAGCTTTGAAATTGCTAAGGAAATAAATGAAGCTATATCCAAACGAAGCTGGGCGCAGGAAATTGCATGGCGTGTTGACAGCGAGCATCAACTTCGTCTTGTGGATGGGAGTAAAAGAAGGGAAAATCTTGGCCAGCAAATTGAAGAGCTTACGCCATGTTCTGTCGATCCAAAGCTTTTCAAAGAAGCGCGGGACATTATTGTCGCAATGAGCTTTCCTTCAATCCTAGAATCCCTTGTTACGGGCATAAAAGGCAAAAAGCCGCGTGACCCTTCTACCATAACCGAAGGTTTTAGCGACAGTGATTTAAGCATACGAAAAACAACTCTTGTATTCCAGCACCGTATGCACCCTCAAATTTCATCTTCCCCACGGGAGCGCTTTTACACAGCGAAAAACGCCCTGCAGGACTTAGAGCATCCGAATATAGAAGCTGCTCGCCAGTGGGATTACCCGCATTATAACAGGCGAAGCATTTGGCTCGATGTAAAAACACCTGAAAAATTTACGCCGTACAAAAACAGAAATATCTACGAAGCTCAGGCTATGATGCGCGAACTTCAACACTTTATTGATTACGCGCAAAACAATCAGCAACCAGAAGGGAAAGAGTGGGAAGTCGCCTGCCTTGCGTTTTACCAGGGGCAGGAAAAACTGATCCGCGAAGGCGGCGACTTGTATGGAAAACGAGTAAAAGGTTTGCAAGAGATAACGGGAGAAATACGGAATTCAACTTTTGCGATTAAAGGTGGTGGCAAAAATACAATAAATATCCGCCTTCATACAGTAGATAAATTTCAAGGGCATGAAGCGGACGTTGTTTTTTTGTCAATGACGCAAACAAAGCGGGACGGTTTTCTTGACAACCCGAACAGGTTAAACGTAAGTATCACGCGGGCAAAATTCCAACTGGTTATTTTTGGCGATTATGATTATTTTTCGCAAAAATCCAAATCGCAAGATTTACAAAAACTTGCCTTGGCACATGAAAATTCTAAAGTAGCAAATGAAAAGGAGGAAAAATGAAAATTACTCTTAAGCGCAAGCTGGTATTGAAAAGCGCGGTTTTATATCTTGAGCTTGAAACAAAAGTAGAGCGCGAAGATGTAAAAAACTATCTTAACGGCGGCAGTTTTTCAAATCCGTTAATCGAAAAGCGCGTGAAAAACTATTTGGAAAAACAGGGAATTTTTGACAGCCAATTTAAACTAACGACAGACGGAGAGCAGGCAAAACAAACAGGCCTGGTCAAGGAAAAAGAAGAAGGCAAATACCAAATTTGGTATACACAGGGGGATGCGCTTTTCGGAAACAGGATTTTCCACTTTAAGCGTATAGAGCCTTCGCCTTTTTTGAAGAAAGAGGCTATACAGCCTTTGGGAATTGAAGCGGACAATAAGCCTTTTTGTTCTTTGCCTGTCAATGGAAAAGACGGAAATTCCATCGAATTTTTTGTTGGCAAGTCTTTAAAAGAATCTCAAGGAGAAAAAAAGCAAGATGCAAGTATAGACTGCACATGGAGCATTGGCATAAATGAATCGTCATTCACTTTTAACGGAACTTTGCAAAGTGCAGATAAAGACGGAAAAATCAATACTGATAAAATTGACGGTATAAAACCTGTTGATTTAAAGATACCTCCTGAACCGCACTTTGACACAATTCTACCCAACTTGAATGGTGAAACAAAGCGTTGCAAATTCAAAATTGAAGATATTAAAAGCGATGATGCCTTCCAATATTTTGAGTACACAGGAAATCTACCTGTCGTTGGTTTTTCATCCTGTCATTATGACAAATTGCCAATTGAGCCATACAACCTTGAAGAGGCTGGCACTTGGCGGAATAAACTTTTAGACATGGAGCTGGAAAAACAGTACTTACACCACGGGGATTTTTATGCACTTACAAACGCGGTACACAGCAAGAATGGGTTAAAGGCATTTGAAAATCAACTGGAAATCCCGGCTATAGATGGTTACATTGCTGAACTGGACAGCGGGCAAAAATCCAAACGGACTAAAGCCTACTGGCATCTTGCTGCTCCGCGCGATCTCAATGTGGATATTCCGCAAAAACTGAAAGGTACAAACTTCAGCCTTACAGAAGGGGAGAAAGTCAGTTTCGAAAACTTAGTTCAAAAGTTCGGTAGCCATGCGGCAGACAAAGTATTTTATTACGACCGCTTTGTTTTTAATTATCGTCAGCAACGTAGCGTTTACGCATTTTTAAAATGTTTTAACGTTCCAAACATCTGCGTCATCACCAATACAAGGCCAGATAAAGATAAATTTAGCGACTACATTTCCAAGAAAGAAGGTTTTTGGGTGGAAGATATGGGTACTATTTTCAAAAAAGACGCATTCCATGACAGGTTTATCGTGTTCAAAAGCGGCAATGATTTAACTGTGTGGAAAAGCTCGAACTCAATCGACTTTATACGCTTTGATGACATAAGCGGCGAGATTCCTTCATCTGCCGAAGGTACTGTTACAAAAGGCGGGGCGACATACACACAGGTAGACCTGAGCGTATTGGGAGAACACCTTACAAACTATATGCAGGAGAATTAAAAATATGGCAACAATCAAACCAGAGCAAAAAACACATACAAAAAATTACGGGAAAATACCCGTTGAAAAATTTTGGCTGAAAATTTCAGCAGAAACTGTTGCAGAAGTTGCTACTAAAACATCAGATTCGCAAGTTGTTGATTTACATAAAATGCTTAACGATTTTTTGTCAAACACCGAAGCAAACAGCGTTGTCTGTGTTTTTTCCGAAGAACTTTCCAGCGGAGAACTTTGTAAAAACTTGGCAAATGTGCGGGATAACGGCAGTCGCGTGTACATCCTTACCAATGGGTTTCACGATGAAATGAAAAACCTTAGCGGCTGCCTTATGCGCTACGGCGGCTCAACGCGCCTCGGCTCTTTCATTCTTAAAAACCCTAACAGCAGTAACCCTAGCGGTTATTTTTTTACAGGAAGGTTCAACGGCGGTAGTCTTGCAACGCCAACAAACCTTCTTCTTGGATTAGACGCAACGCAATGCGCTGTTCTTTTTCGGTATTTTTGCTGGCAATTTTGGAACAAAACGGTAGAAGAATTTGTCGAAAACAAGCCTATTCCCACGGAAGATGCGCCTTTGGATATTTACCCGCCTAAAGATGACGGCTGCGACCTTGAGCATCTTAAAAAAGTTTGGACAGTTGAAGCAGAAAATTGCCATGTAAACACATCCCGCTTAGAAAAAAGCCCTTATTTGAAGTTTACAAATTTTTCAAACTCAAATATTGTTTCGCTTTTTACGGCTATGGATAACGACCTAGTATCTTCTATAAGCGAAAAGAACAATGAAATATTTGCCATAGACGATACTGCATTTCTCAATTCAGTAAAAACACATGAAGGCACTTGGCTTATTCCCAAAATAAGCACAACACCTCCTGGCGAAGAGTTGTACGCACTGCAACTTAACGATTCTCAGAAGAATATTTTGGAAAAACACGCAGAAGAGTTGAAAAGTAAAAAGCCTTTATACCAATACTGCAAATTCGGCCTTCGTGAAAACCTAAATGGAAAAACAATATGCAAACTTGGAGAGGAGCTTTCTAAAAAGTATGCAATAGCCGCAAAAACAACACAAAAATTGGATGTATCCAAAGCCGAAGAACTTCTTCCCAAAGAAGAATTTGACAATGTTAAACCGCATTTCGACGATGACGGGAAATCCGTATCTATCGAGTACCAATGGACAAACAAGCCTTTTACTTTGCCGCCCGGTAGCACGAAACATTCCCTGTACGAAAACTGGGAAGATGCGATTAAAAATATCCAGAATTTTATTGGCGGAATAGAAAAAGCTATTGCCGAAAACGAGGAAAAAGAGAAAACTTTTTCCAAAAGGCTAAAATCATTATTTCTGGGAAAGCAACAGAAAAGTGCAGAGTACCGGAAAGATTTGAAAGACTTACGAGACACTGATTTTGCCCGCCTTGAAGAGGCTGAAATAAGGACAAAAATTGAACAGATAAATGGTATTCGCAAATCGGTTGAAAATGACTCTGGCGAAATTGTTGAAGAAAACCGAAAAGCCAAACTTGCGGATGATATTGAAAACGAAAACAGCAAAAAAGAAGAGCTTGAAAAACAACTCCATGATGAAGAAAAAAAGTTGCAGACTACTGAAGAGAGCATACAACTTGTCAAAAATTCACAACAAGAACTGAAGGGTTTAAATGCCAAAAAAGAAACGTTAGACGGGGATATAACGCGTTTAACAAAGGAAATCGAAAGCCTTCCCAAGGATGAAAATGAAGATTCCAAAAACAAAAAGGAGGAATTGGAAAAAGAGCTTACAAACAAAAAGGAGGAATTGCAAAGTGTAGAAGGCAAAGTTCAATCAGCCCAGGCTTCGAAAAAAGAACTGGATAATTTGAACGTTCAAAAAAGCAAGCTTACCGTGGATATAAGCAAGTTAAAAAACCAGATTCAAAGTCATACAAGCAGAATACAAAATTTTGAAGCCCAGCTAAGACAGATGTCAAAAGAAAAAAAGCCAGAAGAGAAAAAAGGCTCTATCTTGGAAGTTACGCAAAAAAACACAGGCAAACCAGCAGGTGGAGCTTTGCCCCAAACCCTGCCCGTTCCAGCCCTTGATCGTCTGCCCGAAACTGGCGAATTGTATCAACAAAGTGGTCAAAGTTTTCTTGCAATAACCAATTGGGAAGATTACGACAATGGAAAAAAAGAAGCGACACGCTTACAGGCAAAACTATGCGCCAAAGGAGAGTAAACAATGGCAGAACATCGTATCGAAATTACCATCGATCAGGACGGTAAAATAAACGCAAAGACGGATGGCATTAAAGGGGAGGTGTGCCTTGAGAAAGTGCAGGAGCTTTTGGGCGACTTGGCTGATCTTGAGTCATACGATAAAACAGACGAATGGTTTCAAACAGTTGAAAACAAGAACACTGTTTCAAAAAGCGAAACAATAAGGAGGGGCTGACAGATGAGTTCTGTAGTAAGAACTGTTACTCCATTTATTAACATGGAAACACTGCTAAAGGCACTTACCGCTGTAGGATGCCATTACACAATACAGGGCAATACCATTCTTACAGACCGCCATGATTATTACGGCACTCAAAAATTCGTGCTTGACGGTTCAAGATATGTTTTTATGCACGATTCAAGCGCTGCCGATATGAAATTTGGCCCGAATTATCCTTGGGGAAATATTGATATGCGCCAATATAAATCCGTTGGCTCTTTTCTAAACGCTGTCGCAGTGCAATACAGTACTATTTATAACGGACAGATAAGGGAGCTTGAAAGCAAGCGTATTGCCGCCGCCGCCCAAGCCGAACAACTAGAAAAAGCCGAACAAGAACGACAAAGGCAACTTGCACAGGCAGAGGCGGAGCGCAAAAGAGCCGAGGAAGAACAGCGGCGTATCGAACAGGAACGCCTTGCAGCCATTGCCAGGGCCGAGCGGTTGCGCAAGGAACAGCTTGCCGAGGAAGAGCGGCGAAGGCAACTTGCGCAGGCGGAAGCGGAACGGAAAAGAGCCGAGGAAGAACAGCGTCGCATTGAACAGGAACGCCTTGCAGCCATTGCCAGAGCCGAGCGGTTGCGCAAAGAACAGCTTGCCGAAGAGGATCGGCTAAAACTGCTTGCACAGGCACAGGCGGAGATAAAAAAAGCCGAAGAAGAAAAACAGCGCCTTGAGCGGGAGCGCAAGGAATTTGTCGAAAAACAACGTTCTGCAATTGTGGCAAAGGCAAAAGAGCAGGGCTATGATGTGCGGGAAACAGTTGTTGACAGTAAAATAAAACTGGTGCTGATACAAACAACCTACTGAACATGAATATTGCGCACATAGGGAAACGCTGATTAACTCGACGCTAATCAGTGCTTCCCTAGTTGTCGGCCTTCAGCTTGTTGATCAGAGCCAGCCGTTTATCGCTTGGCTCAAGCGCGTAAGCCCTTTCAAAGTCTGCAAGAGCCTTGGGGTAATCATCGAGCTTGCGATAAGCAAGACCGCGATTGTTGTAATACCTCGCATTTTCCGGGTCAAGCTCTATCGCCTTGCTCCAATCTTCAAGAGCCTTGGGGTAATCATCCAGCTTGCGATAAGCAAGACCGCGATTGTCGTAATACTCAGCATTCTCCGGGGCAAGCTCTATGGCCTTGCTGTAGTCTTCAATCGCCTTTGGGTGATCATCTAGCTTGTAATAAACATAGCCGCGATTGTCGTAATAGCCCGCATTTTCCGGGTCAAGCTTTATCGCCTTGCTACAATCTTCAAGAGCTTTGGAGTAATCATCCAGCTTGCAATAAGCAAGACCGCGATTGTTGTAATACTCAGCATTCTCCGGGGCAAGCTCTATGGCCTTGCTGTAGTCTTCAATCGCCTTTGGGTGATCATCTAGCTTGTAATAAACATAACCGCGATTGTGGTAATACTCAGCATTTTCCGGGTCAAGCTCTATAGCCTTGCCGTGGTCTTCAAGAGCTTTGCGGTAATCTCCCAAGTCGTAACAAACATAGCCGCGATTGTCGTAATACCTCGCATTTTCCGGGTCAAGCTCTATCGCCTTGCTGTGGTCTTCAAGAGCTTTGCGGTAATCTCCCAAATCGTAATAATAAGCAAGACCGCGATTGTCGTAATAGCCTGCATTTTCCGGGTCAAGCTCTATAGCCTTGTTTTGATCTTTAAGCGCTTTGGGGTAATCCCCCAGCTTGTAATAAGCATAGCCGCGCAGGTTGTAATACCGTGCCTCCCCGGGATCAAGACCTATAGCCTTATTGCAGTTTTTTAACACTTTGGGGTAATCATTATATTCGCAATAAGTATAACTGAGGTTGTAGTAATAGCTTGCATTTTCAGGGGCAAGCTCTATCGCCTTAAAGTGGTCTTTAATAGATTTGAAGTAATCTTCCTGCTTGCAATAAGCATAACCGCGATTGCTGTAACACAACGGGTCATTTGGGTTAAGCTCTATTGCTTTGCTGTAATCTTCAAGAGCTTCGCGGTAAGCATTTTTCCTGCAGTAAATATCTGCGCGATTGCGGTAATAGCCCGCGACCTCTGGGTCAAGCTCTATTGCCATGCTGTAATTTTCAAGCGCATTTGGGTAATCATTTTGATTGTGATAAATATTGCCGCGCTTATTGTAATATCGTGAATTATTCGGATCAAGTGCTATGGCTTTGTTGTATTCTTCCAGTGCTTTGTGGTAATCTTCTTCGTCCAAATAAAAATCGCCGCTATCTATATAACGCTCCGCATGGCTCGCGTTTTCAGCGTCAATTTTTGTCGCCTTGCTGTAATCCTTAAACGCCTTGAAATTATCCTTCTGGCTGTAATACGCATTGCCGCGATCCTTATAAAACTGCGCATTCTCCGGCTCAAGCTCTATCGCCCTAGTGTATGTTTTTACTGCAGCCTCGTATTGCTCGTCGTCAAGTTGTTTTTTTCCAAGTTCAAACAATTGCTGCGACTCGCCCAGCGTCCTCGCGCCGGTTTTGACTTTTACGCCCCACTCCGCGCCGCATTCGGGGCAAAAATCCACTCCGTCAGCTAATTCTTGTGAACATTTTTTGCACAACACGGCAACCCCCGTCAAGGGGGAAACGGCAGAGACACACCCGCTGCTTCCCTCCAAAGCCTGCCCCACCGGGCGTGCAACCCGGTGAGGCAAACGCAAAAAGCTACTTCTTAGGCTTTTTCGCCGTAGACTTTTTTTCCGTGGCTTTTTTCTCGGAGACTGAAGCTTTAGCTTCGGCCTTTTTAGCCGCCGCAGGTTTTTTCGCCGGGGCGACTTCCTTTGCGGGAGCCTTTTTCGCCGGGGCGGCAACCTTCGCCGCAACCTTCTTGGCAGGAACCTTTTCCGCCTTAGCCGGCTTTTTCTCCGCAGCCTTTTTCGCAGACACAGCCTTCGCGGCAGCCTTTGGAGCGGCAGCCTTCGGAGCCGCGGCCTTCGGAGCCACGATTTTTGGAGCCGCTATTTTTGGAGCAACAGCCTTAGCCACAGCCTTAGAAGCCGCAGTTTCGCCCGCCTTCGCCGCCTTGACAATAACCTTCACCTTTTTGCCGGAAGAAATACCGCCGTGCTCCAACACAGCTTGAGCGCCGGCAAGCCTTGCCAAAGGCACACGGAAAGGAGAACATGACACATAACTTAAACCAGCCCGGTAGAAAAAGTCAATCGATTTAGGATCGCCGCCATGCTCGCCGCAAACACCGATTTTTAAATCCGGATTAGTCTTGCGACCTTCAGCAATCGATATTTCTACCAACTTTCCAGTCCCCTCTTGATCCAGCGATGCAAAAGGATCAGTGTCCAATACCTCCTGTTCAATATAGTCCGGAAGAAAAGCGCCAACATCGTCGCGACTAAAACCCAAAGTCATCTGCGTAAGATCGTTAGTCCCAAAACTGAAAAAATCAGCGTGATGCGCAATGTTTGCCGAGCGAATCGCCGCACGAGGAACCTCGATCATCGTGCCAATTTCCACAGGAATTCTCGTGTTGTTTTCGTCGAAAACCCTCGCCAAAACCTTTTCGGCATTAGGCCGCAGAATTTTAAGCTCGCGAATACTTATGATAAGCGGAATCATAATTTCCGGACGCGGCGCAGGATATTGGTGCGTAACACAATCAACAGCGGCAAGCGCAATAGCTTCCACCTGCATATCGTAGATTTCCGGATACGTTATCCCAAGACGACAACCGCGATGCCCAAGCATGGGATTGGCCTCTTTCAGCTTGTCCACCTTGGGCTTAAGCTCGTCGAAACTAATGCCAAGATGCTGAGCAAGCTCATCAATCTCTTGATCCGAGTGCGGGACAAACTCGTGCAAAGGCGGGTCTAACAGACGAATAGTAACCGGGCGGTCTCCCATCGCTTTGAAAATCCCAAAGAAATCCTTGCGCTGCAAAGGCAGGATTTTTTTAAGCGCCTCCTCCCTCTCCTCTTTTGTTTCAGCAACAATCATGGCGCGGAAGTGAGTAAGCTTTTCTTTGTCAAAGAACATATGCTCCGTTCTGCAAAGACCAATACCCTGCGCGCCAAAATCGACAGCCTTTTTTGCGTCTTCCGGCGTGTCGGCATTCGTGCGAATCGCAAAACCCTTTACCCGGCCGCGCATCGATTTACTGCGGACTTCGTCGCACCATTGCAGGAAAGTCGTCGCATCTTTCGACAACTCCTTCGGCTCGACAAGCGGCAGCGCGCCTTCGAAAATCTCGCCAGAGGAACCATCGATAGTAAGCCAGTCGCCCTCGTGATAAGTTTTTTCCTTAATAACGGCAGTATTGTTGTCGCGAACAGAAACACCCTTCGCGCCGACAATACAAGGCTTGCCCCAACCCCGCGCCACAACCGCCGCATGGCTCGTATTGCCGCCGGTCGAGGTGATAATGCCTTGGGAAGCGTCCATACCCTTAATGTCCTCTGGACTGGTTTCCTTGCGCAGCAAAATAACCTTTTCGCCCCGGCCGTGCCATTCTTCGGCATCCTTCGAGTTAAAAACAATCCGGCCGCTGGCCGCCCCTGGGGAGGCATTCAACCCCTTGCAGACAGGCTTTGCGTCCTTCAAGGCGCTAGGCTCGATCATCGGGTGCAGAAGCTGGTCAAGATGCCCCGGCGTTACGCGCATAACGGCTGTTTCTTTGGAGATAAGCCCTTCGTTCACCATGTCGATAGCGCACTTTACCGCCGAAGTCCCGGTGCGCTTGCCGCTGCGGGTTTGAAGCAGGTACAAACGATCCTTTTCGACCGTAAATTCTATGTCCTGCATATCCTTAAAATGTTTTTCCAGCCTGTTTTTTATGGCAACAAGCTCTTCGTAAATTTCGGGGTTTTCTTTTTCCAAAAGCGAAATCGGGTGCGGCGTTCTAATGCCGGCCACAACATCTTCGCCCTGGGCGTTCATAAGATATTCGCCGTAGAATTCGGGATCGCCCGTAGAGGGATCGCGGCTAAAGCACACACCCGTGCCGGAATCGTCGCCATAGTTGCCGAAAACCATCGATTGAACGTTTACCGCCGTTCCCGTTAAATGCTGAAGATGCTCACGGTCCCGGTATTTAATCGCCCGCTCATTCATCCAAGAGCGGAAAACCGCTTCGATTGAACCCCACAATTGTTCGTAAGGCGACTGGGGAAAATTTTTGCCGGTTTCTTCATGGACAATTTTTTTATACTCGTCAACAATAGCCTGCAAATCTTTCGCGTCAAGCGCGGTGTCAAGCTCGACATTTTTTTCTTCTTTCGTGTGCTCCAGAACCTCTTCAAAAAGCTCTTTGTCCACGCCAAGAACGACATCGCTGTACATTTGAATAAAACGCCTGTAAGCGTCCCAAGCAAAACGAGCGTTGCCGGTTTTATTGGCAAGCCCGATAACCGACTCGTCATTCATGCCAAGATTCAGAATCGTGTCCATCATGCCGGGCATGGAATCCGCCGCCCCGGAGCGAATGGAAACCAAAAGAGGGTCTGCCGGATCGCCGAGCTTCTTTTTCATCACTTTTTCAAGCCTTTTAATGCTCGCTTCGATCTCCTGCTGAATACCCGGCGGGTACTTTTTTTTGTTTGCGTAGTATGCGGCGCAAACGTCAATCGCGATGGTAAACCCCGCCGGAACAGGAATCCCCATATTGGTCATTTCCGCCAAGTTTGCCCCTTTGCCGCCAAGGACAAACTTCATTTGAGAGTCCCCTTCGGCTCTGCCTTCGCCAAAGAAGTACACATTTTTCTGCTTCTGTTTAGCCATTAATAGCCTCCGTGTTTTTTTTTTATCTAGGACCGCCCCAAAATGCCAGATTTTGGAACAAGCCCATCTCCCTATAAAAACGCAAGCTTTCATAGGTTCCGTTCACTTCATTAAAACCGCAAAGCGGCTTCCCGGTTTGCGCCGCGTTTTGCATCGAAATCTGCGCCGCAAACCGCGCCGCAATCTGCGCCGCGCAGTAATTGGAATTTTGCGCGCAAACCGTTATTATGTTATTATGAACTATTTTGACTTGCCTGTCTACAAGAACCATCAATTAATTTTATCGGCGCTTGAAAAAAATCAAGCGGTAGTGGTGGAAAGCCCTACCGGATCCGGAAAAACGACGCAACTTCCGGTAATTTTGCATGAAGCGGGATACTCCCAGCGGGGGATTATCGGCGTTACCCAGCCTCGGCGCATTGCGGCGGTGTCCGTAAGCGAGTTTATCGAGCGGCAATTTGCATCCGCGCAGTTTGCCGGGTCGCAGTTCCCCGCCGCGCCGGGGCTTGTCGGTTACAAGATGCGTTTTGAAGACCGCACGAACCACAATACCAAAATTAAAATCATGACCGACGGAATTCTGCTTCAAGAAATGAAGCTCGACCCCTGGCTTTCAAAGTACAGCCTGCTTGTCGTTGACGAGGCGCACGAGCGCAGTTTGAATATTGACTTTGTCCTGGGGCTGTTAAAACGGGTGCTGGAAACGCGCCACGATTTCAAAGTGGTTATTTCGTCGGCGACAATCAATGCCGTTGTTTTTTCTCAATATTTTGGCGAATGCCCTATCGTAAAAATTGACGCGCAGGGTTTCCCGGTTACGCTTATTTACGAGCCGCCTGCCGCGCCGCTTGCCGCGCCATTTGCCGGCCGCGATCGTTTTGAGACGGGCGGGCATTATAAAAATGGAAGAAACGATTATTCTGGGCGCGGGCGCGGGGATAAGCTATCCGGGGACGGCGCTTTTGGCGGCGCTCTTAGCTCCGGCGCTTTGGACGCGCTTTTGGAAAAAATTCTTGGCATTGTTACAAGGTTTATGGACGAAAAACGCGACGGGGATATTTTGGTTTTTCTGCCCGGCGAAAAAATGATAAAGGACTGCATGAACCTTTTGGCTTCCAGCCCCTTCGGGGGGGGGCTGCACATTCTGCCCCTGTACGGCCGGCTTGCCAAGGAGGAGCAGGAGCGGGTTTTTGAAAAAGCGCCAAAGGGAAAAACGAAGGTGATCATTTCGACCAACATTGCCGAAACATCGGTAACGATAGACGGGGTTACGGCGGTAATCGATTCTGGCCTTTCAAAACTGAACTGGTACAACCCGCACACTTTTACATCCAGCCTTGTGGAGGCTCCGATCTCGAAGGCTTCTGCCAACCAGCGCAAGGGGCGGGCCGGGCGCACACGCGAGGGCACTTGCTACCGTCTTTACAACCGCCGGGATTTTGAAAACCGCCCGCTTTTTACTACGGAAGAGATTTTCCGCACAGACCTTTCCGAGGTTATTTTGCGCATGGCGGATTTGGGCATCACAAACTTTGAAAGTTTCGATTTTATCGCCGCGCCGGAGCGGGCGGGCATTATCGCAGGCATCGAAACGCTGAACTTGCTGGAAGCCTTGGAGCCGGATCGCAGTCTTTCTACAATAGGAAAGATGATGACGGAGTTCCCGCTTGCCCCGCGCCACTCGCGGATAATTACGGAAGCGATAATGAAGTATCCAGATGTTCTGTACGAAACGCTGATTGCCGCCGCTTTTCTTTCGACACAAAGCCCCTACATTCTGCCGCCGGGGGAGGAAAGCGACGCGCGTCTTGCGCACCAGAGGTTCCAAGACCCTGCCGGGGATTTTGTCTCGTACTTAAAGCTTTTCCGCGCTTATGCCGATTCGGCGCAGTCTCTGCCGGCGAAGGTTTTTTCCGGCAAACTTTTTTCGGCGAACAAACACAAGTTTTGCGAAAAAAATTATCTTGATGAACGCGCAATGGCCGAGATTGCAAACGTTGTCGCCCAGTTGGAAGAAATTGTCGCCGGCATGGGCATTCCCGTGCATCACGGCAAGTGGCCCTTGTCGCCGGCCGCCACCGACGATTACCTTTGCTGTATTGCCCGCGGCATGATACAGTTCGTGTGCGCCAGGGAAGGACGCGGCCGCGCAGGTTCCTACCATAGTCTTACCGCCGACAAAATTATTATACATCCCGGCTCCGTCATGTTCCGCATGGACCCTCCCTTTATCGTTGCCGGCGAGGTTGTCCGCACTACAAGGATGTACGCTATGTCGGTCTCGCCCGTTTCAAAGGAGATTTTGGAAAGGATCAGCGTCGGGCTTTTCGGCGATTTTTTGGCCGAACACGGCAGGGGCGAAAAACGCGGAGCCGCCGGCGGTGCAGGCGGCGCTGGCGGCGGCGAACCGCGTCGCGAAAAATTAAAGAAGGCCAGGGATTTTACAAACAGCATAAAAATCTCCGGCGAAATTTTCGAGATTAAAACTATCAAGGGCAAAAAAACGGTTATTCTGCCCTGGGAAAATCTTAAAGCGATTCAAGATTCAATTCCGGCGGAAACCGTTTACAAGGGGCTTAAAGGGACTGTTCTTGTTAGCAACTGCAGCTTGCTCGCCGGAGAAAAGCTGGAGCTGATCCTGTCGCTTGCGCCCTCTCTCGATGCGGATAACGCGCTTAAGCGCAAATGGCCGCGCAAGGAAAAGTTTAACTCGCAGGAAAACCTTGACGGGCTTTTGCTCCACCTGGACAGTCTTGTGAAACCGGCTGTCTGGAAAAAAGGCTCAAAAGAACTTGGCTTTCTTGGCCTGTTCAGCGACGGCGCGGGAACCTACTGGCTGCGCTGTTCCAGGGGTTTCCACACGAGTCTTCACGAAAGCCTTTCCAGCCTTGACATTCTGATTGGCGAACTTGGCGATGACGTAGACATTGGCGTTAAACACATTGTAAACCAATGCTACCGCCGGCTCTCCGACTACTTGTCCTGAGTAATTTTTTTGCGATTGCCCCCCTTGGCGCGTCTGCCGGGGGGGGCTGGGGGTGGGGTTTAACGGGGCGCGGCGGGAAAGCCCCTTGGAGCGATTCGCATGGAAAATTATACAAAAGAAGAACTGGAAATAGCATTAAAGTCATTAACCTCAACGCTTGGTAAATGCAAAAAGGCACAGATAAAATTAACTCAAGGGACTTCTCAATGGACACTACTCACAAGAAGGATTAAATCGTTTGAAATTTCAATTGATTTGATTAAAAAAGAAATGGAAAGGGAAGAATCATAGCCAGGCCGCCGGTTGTCTGGCTGCCGGGCGAGAACTCCCCTGCGGGTAAACCTCTTGTTTGGGGGCTTTGGCGGGAATATTCACGGGCAAAATTTTTGCGAAATTAGCCCCTTGACAACGCCCCGCCAAGGAGGGTATGATTAAAGTGGGTGTTTTGGGGCGGCTGTCTAGCGAGAAAGCCCCCGGTTGGGGGCTTGGTGAAAAGACAAAAAGGGGAAGATGGTTTTATGGAACAGTTTAGATACAACGACACGCTTAACAAATTGGAGATAGACCCGGTTTTTATCGAAAAGGGGCTTTTGGAAGCGAAAAAAAGAAAGCTGGACAAAATCAAAATAGTGCCTCTAAATCATTTTCAGGAATACGGTTTTGCAAGTTCAAAGGAATTGCAAAAATTCAAGTTGGACACAAGTTTTTTCAAGGAATACAATTTCATAAAATCGCTTCAGTTGGATGAATACATAGGATTAACCGATGAAAGCGTAAAAGGATTGTATGAATTAACTTCGTTAGAAGAGTTCGGGTTTGAAAATACGACAGTCAAGCCCGATTTAGCCAACTTCCCCTTGCTTGAAACCCTGTGGTTTAAGTATAACGACGGGGTAAAGAACATAAGCGCATTGAAAAAACTTAAAGACCTTTTGCTTATTTCATTAAAAACAAAAGATTGCTCCCATTTAAAGGGGTTGGAGCATTTGGAAATGCTGCGGCTTTCCGGCGGCACTTTTACGTCAATCGACGGGGTTGAAAACTTTAAGATAAAACGCTTGGACATAGACCATAACTCAAAAGTGGAAAACATTGAGGCGATAAAATATTTGCCTGCATTGGAAATACTGAATATAGAAAAATGTAAAAACATACAGGACTACGGTTTTTTGGCCGGGAACAAAAGCATAAAAAATTTATTTATAGACAGTTTGGACAGCTTGTCGTTTGTACCGGCAATGGAAAAATTGGAAAAAATAAATTTTTGGGATTGCAAGGACGGGAACATGGCGTATTTGCTGGAATCAAAAAGTTTAACCTCTATAAGTTTTCCCCAAGATAAAAAACACTATACGCACAAGCTGGGCGAAATATTCAGCTTGAGAAAAAAATAACGGAGTATGCATATTATGGAAAAACAGTATTTTTATGAAAACGATTATTATTACTCTTTTTTTACAGAAGGCGGGGTAGAATATAAATTTTTCGCTTTTAACTGGAATTATGACATAAAATCGCAGTTGGAGTTTGTCCACAAACACGCAATTAATGAATTAAGCATTGGGAATACGAGCGAGAGCAATGTAGAAAAAATCATCGATTTTATTAAAAAAAATGAAATCACTGTTTATACACTGCTTTTGCAAAATTTAACATTAAAAAACATTGACTTTTTACACGACTTCCAAACAATCAAAAATTTAACAGTTGTTGCGGAAGTTGATAAAAGGTTTAATTTTAATGAACTGATTAAATTGCAAAAATTAGAACTGTTTATGGGAAAGTATTTCACGCTTGAGGATGTCAATAAAAATGTAACCACATTACGGCTACATAAAGCTAACTTAAAATCTTCAATCGGTTTTGCCCAGCTAAAACACGTTAAAAATTTAAATATTTCCCAAAGCACGTTGACCGAAATTAACGGCTTGGAGGGCTTGAAAAACATTGAAGCATTGGATATAAGCTACTTCCCAAAATTAAAAAACATTGAGCCTATTAAGTGGTGCCAAAAATTAAAGCACTTAAAAATAAAAAACTGCAAGTCAATTATTGATTGGGGGGCATTAAGCGAAAATAATTCTCTAAAAACCATAATTATAGAAAATTGCGCCAAAATAAAAAGTCTTGAATTTTTGAAAAATATAAACATAGAAGAAGTCTGCTTGATTGACACGCAAATAGAAGACGGGAATGTCAGTTGGCTGTTAGGCAAAAATATAAAAAAAATAAATTTCCCAGTACACAAACATTATGACTTAAAATATGAAGAGTTGCTGGAGTATCAACAGAAAATTGGACAGAGGAAACATTATTGATCAAATGCAAAGTAATGGTTGCAGGATAACAAGGTAGGCGTATGACAATATTCTATTTTACGGCAACAGGAAATTCATTGGCGGTTGCCAAAAGCATTGCTCAAGAAAGCGACGGCAAGGCGGTTTCGATTCCGCAGGTCATTGATTCGCCGCAGCTTGCATTCAAGGACGATTCAATAGGCATTGTCTTCCCTATATATGATTGGTCGCTCCCCATAATGGTACGCCGGTTTTTGGATCGGGCAAGCCTTAAAGCCGATTATCTTTTCGCAATAGGCACATACGGCTCGATGGCGTACGGGGCTATGTCAAAATTGCAAAGTCAATTCCATTACACCAACAAGTTGATTATGGTCAACAATTATCTGCCAATTTTCGAGATGGGAAAACAAATAAAAAAGCTCCCGGCGAAAAAGGTCGAAGAAAACACTGCAAAAATCATAGCCGACATAAAAAACCGCAAGCCTTTTCATGTAAAAACAAATCTTGTAACAAGGGCTATGACCGACATCAGGCACGGAGCTTTCAATCCGGGAAAATACGCCCAGGGGTATATTGCCGATGAGAAATGCAATGCCTGCGGCATCTGCGCTAAAATCTGCCCCGCAAAAAACATCGCTGTAGCCGGCAAGGCAAACTTTAGCGACAGTTGCGAGGCGTGCATGGCCTGTTTGCATCTGTGCCCGCAAAATGCCCTGCACCACAAAAACGAAAAAAGCGCCAAACGCTGGCGCAATCCCAACGTTACGCTCAATGAAATTATCGCCGCGAACAACCGGCTGGGCGGGGAGGCTTAAAATCTGTTTCGTATCTTTTGGGCGGCACCGGGAAACACGGTTCCCGCGTTTATCCGCCCGAATCAATTCTTTCTATATCTCCCTCACTTTATTAAACCTAGAATTGCTGTGATTGCTGGCAAACCACTTGACACTATTCATAAAAAGAAGCATTGTTAAAGCAGGTGTTTTTAACAAATTTAATATGTTTTTATTTCGGAGGTTTCAAATGAAAAAATGGTTTATAGGGTTGGCATCTGCGGCGATTCTTGGGCTGGGTTTTACGGCTTGCGGCGGCTGGCCGGGCCGCACGGCGATTGTGGGCGACATTGACGTCGATCTTCTGGTAGTAGGCACTGGCATAGGCGGCGGCATAACCGCGCTGAGCGCACTGGAAGCGGGAGCAGGAAGCGTCTTGCTCATAGACATGATGGACGAGCCGGGGGGAGCACCGCTGTAGCCGGCGGCAACTTTACCGGGCTGCAGGCGAGCGGCGAACCGCTGCCTCCTGGGACTTGGGACGCTCAAGTTACAGCGACCCACGGCCCAGAGAATTTCCGTGAGCATTGGGCAAGGAACGCGCTGGTTCCGACAGACTTCCCCTTCCCCGATTACGACAGGGTTGCAGACACCTTCGGCAGGGCGCGGGGCGCGGTCGCGTGGATGGACGAAATGGGCATCCCCTTCCAGCCTTACGGCGAGCAGGTTTCCCAGCCGCCCGCCTATAATCCCAGAATGCTCCGCCGGCAGGCCGTCGGCTCCGGGCCTGGATTCGTAGACAACATGATAAGGGTTCTTCAGGAGCGCGGCGCGGAAATAATGATGGGGACTGAAATGACCGGCCTTCTTATGGAAGGCGCCAGGGTTGCAGGGGTCAGAGCCGTGCAGGGCGGGCAAGAGATAAACATAACCGCCCGCAACGTGGTTTTGGCTACCGGCGGCTTTTCCGCCAGCGCCCACCTTTGGCAGGAGTGGACTTCCGAAACAGACCGCTCTTTAGGTTTGCGACACGCCACCATAGGTCCAGTTTCCCCCTCCAACACGGGGGACGGGATTCTAATAGCGATGAGGGATGCCGGCGCCGACATATACCGGCACCCCGACGGCACGCCCAGTGTCTGGGCTGTGATTTCCGGGCTGGCCAACCCCTTTGTCATTGCGCAGCCGGCAGGCGGAGTCTCGCTTGCGAACACGCGGGCCAACGTACCCCTCCCCCGTCCGGGCACCGATGTCAACTTCGGTTTGCAGGATCAGATCATCGTGAACAGGGAAGGCCACCGTTTTGTCAACGAAGCGCAGCCTTACGGAAGCGGGGAGTTTAACAACGTTTTCAATGCGATAGCGCGTGAGGAGGGACCAAGCTGGATAATTTATTCCGGGAGCACCACAACCCCCGCGATGCGCGTAACGCTTGACGCGGCTGTGGCGGCGTATCCTTCGATGGCGTTCAGCGCGGACAGCATCGCGGAGCTTGCCGCCGCCATAGGCGCGCCGGGACTTTCCGCGACTGTCGCGGCTTACAACGCGGCATCTGTGGACGCTTTCGGGAAAGACATGAACAGGCGTGTTCCTATGACGGCCGGCCCCTTTTACGCCGTGCAGGTAATACCGAACAATATAATCGGCTCCATCGGCGGCCTGGTAACAGACGATTACGGGCGCGTGCTCAACGGGCAGATCGGCTCCGGACAGCCCATACCGAATTTGTTCGCTGTAGGCGAAATATCGAACCGGCCTTTTTTCGGGCAAGGCTATGTCGGCGGTTCATGTCTTAGCATAATCGCGGTTATAGCCCAGCGGGCGGGCGCGTTTATAGCCCAGCAGTAAACCGCTTGAGGGGCTTCCCCCGGCGCACCAAGGCCGCCTCTGCAAAGGGGCGGCCTTTTTAGCCAGCGTGTACCGGTCTTGCGGTCAAATTCCCCGCGATGCTTGACGAATGTTGGAATTCCACCTGCAAAACGGAGGTTTCGGGGGGCATTTTCGCCGATTTTCAAAAAAATAAAAAAAAAGAATTGACAAATTATGAAAAATAATAACGCCACTTGAGGCTGTGTAGCTACAGTGCCTTTCGCAAAATAAACAATGCGACCCCTGCACGGGCAGAGCCGGAGCCCGGCGAGCCTGCGGCCGTTCAAAAGCGGCAGTGGCCGTAAACGGCGCGGGCGGCAGACGGTTCCCCCTTGCCCAAACCGCTAAAGTCTATAACAAGAGAAGGGGGGGACTGCCGGCGTTTGAATTCCGCCAAAGAAGCAGCCCTTATAATTTTACCCTCCAGATCACCTGCCGGCCGGCCGGCGGCAGACCCTTCGGGAAAATTACCGCTTAAGTAACGCTCAAGAATTTCGTCTAACACATCGTAGGGAGGCAGACTGTCCGTGTCTTTTTGGTCGGGACGCAACTCCGCAGAAGGCGGCTTGTCGATAATGTTTTGCGGAATGATCGCCTTAACACCCGCTACAGCGGCACGCTCGTTTATCCGCCTTGCCAGGGCAAAAACCTCGGTTTTGAAAAGACCGCCAATAGGACTTAAAGCCCCGCAAGTGTCGCCGTAAAGAGTGCTGTACCCCATAGCAATCTCGCTTTTGTTGCTACCGGTAAGAAGCATGGAATTAAACTTGTTGGAAAAAGCCATAAGCAAAACACCGCGAATACGCGCCTGCAAGTTTTCCTCCGCCGTGTCGAAAGGCAGCTTTTCAAAAACCCCCTCCAGAGATACAAGAAAACTTTCAAACATCGGTTCAATCGATATAAGCTCGTAACGGCAGCCAAGATTTTCCGCAAGCTCCTTGGAATCGCTCTTGGAACCATCAGAAGAAAACCGGGAAGGCATATTTATGCAAACCACATTTTCCTTACCCGCCGCCTGCACTGCAAGGTAAGCGACCATTGCTGAATCAAGACCGCCGGAAAGCCCAAGATGAACCTTTTTGAACCCGCATTCTTCCATGAAACTGCGAATCCCCAAAACAATAGCCTTTTCTGCAAAATCAAGCTCGTGCGTTTTCCCTATCATATACACCTTACCCCTTCCGGCACTCCGAATAATAACTGATTAGCTTCGAGCTAATCAGTTATTATTTTCTAGTTCACCTTAAACTTGGAAACCTCGCCAACCAAGCGCGATATGCTGTCCTCGTTTTGGTGAGCCGTCTCCGTTATGTGATTTACAGCAACCTCTATACGGTCTGTATCCTCGTCAATTTTGGTAACATAATGAATAACCTCGCGCGTAATACTGTCCAAGTTGCGGCTTTCGTTAATCATTTTGCCGGATGCGCCGTTCATGTCTTCCGTCGCTTCTTTCACCTGCCTCGTTATACTGTTCAGCTCGGCAATCGCTTGTAAAATTTGCCGGCTTCCGTGGCTTTGCTCTTCCATCGCGTGGCGTATTTCCAACTCTTGGTTGGACACAGTTTTAACGCCAAGATCGATAGATTCAAACCTGCCGAAAACCATTTGATTGGAGCCGGTTATTTTGTCGATAGAAGCCTTAATCTTTTTCAGAACCTCGCCAATCGTTTGCGACTGTTTGCTGGCAGACTCCGCAAGCTTTCGCACCTCCCCGGCAACAACGGCAAAACCCTTGCCAGATTCGCCGGCGCGGGCGGCTTCTATCGCGGCATTCATACTCAACAAGTTTGTCTGGCTGGCAATGTTTTCCATAACGGCATTAATCTCTAAAAGCCCTTCGGATTCGCGGGCTATTTCGCGAATATCCGCCGCCATTTCTTGCAACCCCGCGCGCCCCGCGTCGGAAGCGTTGGCAAGCTCTTTTACATTGCCGGAATTCTTGACAAGATTTTCCGTAACGGAATTTACATTTGCCAACATTTCTTCGATAGCGGATGAGGACTGGCTTACCGATTCCCCCTGTTTGTCAACATAGCCGGAAACCTTGGCAATATTTTCAACAAGAGTTGTAAGCCCCACGCTGACAGTGTCCAGACTTTTGTTTTGATCGTCCACCATTTTTCTAATAACACGCACGTCTGCGGCCGTTTCTATCGAAGCCTGCTTTGTTTCGTTTACATCGGCGGCAAGCGATACCGCAACCTTGGAAAGCTCGTCGGCCTCCTTCCGTATGTTTTTTACAAGCCGCGCTATTTTTTCAATAGTAGTGTTAAAAAACTTGGCAAGCAACCCCGTTTCGTCCGAAGCCGTGTGGCTCACAGAATGCGTCAAATCCCCCTCCCCCGTGGCGATTTCCCGCAAGGAATCGGCAACATTGACAACCGGCTTTATAATAATGCGGTTGGACAAAAGAATCGATGCAGCTAACACAGCCAGCAGAGCAAGAAAGGCGGCGATTGCCATCGTGCGAATCATTGCGAACATCGGCTCGTAGGCAACCGATACGGGAATTTCTTTTTTTAATATCCACGGCACGCTATCCTCCAGCCACACCGGGACTGCAAAAAAATAACTGTCGTCATATGTAAAATAAAATTGGTTGCCCTGCTGCACTTGCGCCGTCATCTCCTGGATATGCCCCAACATCCTTGAGCTTTGCCCGTCTGTAAGAGCGGAGCCAAGCATAGCCGGGTTGGAGTGCGACACGGCAGTCCCCTGCGGGCTGAATTTGTATGTCGTGCTTGGCGGATAAAAACCCACCTCTTGAACAACATCGTGCAATTCCTCCACAGGAATATCGACACCCACAATCCCCACGACAGCCCCCGCCTGATTGCGTATAGGCGCGGCCACCGATGTTGCAAGCACAGTCTGTCCGCCGACAGTTAAAGTCCGAGGCTCCATGAGCCGGCGCTCGCCGGCCGCGCGAACTTCGGCAAGATAGGACGCTCTTTCCGCGCCCAGCCCGTCAATGACAGCAACAGTAACATTGGAAAAAGCAGCCCGGTGCAAAAGAGGCGCAAAACGCCCCTGCGCGTTGGAACCGGGAACAGCCGCAAAAGCCGCGTCGTTTCCTTCCAAAGCGTCAGGCTCCCAAAAGCTCCATGCCGACAGAAGCGACGGATGTTCCTGCAACATATTTTCCAAAATTTGCGTTACATAAAGCCTTCGCCCCTCTGCCGGGACAAACTCGTAGTTCCCCAAAATGCTGGCTGTCGCGCCAATGCCGTGCCAGAACTGCCCTAAAAAGTTTGATATATCCAGCGTAGCCCTGTAAGAGACGGCGAACACCTGTTCCTTTGTCATTTCTGAAAAGTTGGCTCTTATGTTAGTGTAGACAATCAAGCCTACAGTCAAAATGGAAACTAAAACAAAGCCTGCGGTGCTTAGTCCCATTTTAGATAGCAATTTCATTTTTCCTCCTTATGATAAAAGCCCGAACCTTGGCAAGAGCTTTGTAAAAGCGTGATTCTTGAACCCACTAGCGTTTTTTGTATATGAAAGCCCATCTATACTGCACTCCGAACGGGGGAGAGGGGGATAAACGCATAGAAGTTTTCCGAAGCGAAAAACAGCCCCCGCTTGTTTAGCAAACACAGCTTGGCAGGAAAAAGGCTTGTATACATCCCCCCAGCCGGCAAAACAATAAAAAAGAGCGTTTTCACTTCTCCTCCCTCCTTTAAGCATAGCGCAAAACGAGCTTTTTTGTCAACAGGCGGGGAAGCAAGCTGTCAAAAAACACCCCGCATAACCCGCCGCTTGGGTGAAAAATCGAATTTTGCAAAAAAAACGGCCAAATGAGATTTTTTTTTATTTTTTTGCATTTTTCCTCTTGCATAAAATTTTAAAAAACGCTATATTTTTAAAAGTATGATTAAGTTTGGAAAATATCGCAAAAAAACCAAGTTGTTCCGAGGTTGTGCAAACGGGGCTGTCGCTCCAGTTCGCACTGTGCAAACATTTTTCCATATTTTGTTATATTAACCGCCTTTTGGCGGTTTTTTTTTGTTCAAAATTCAAGTTGCAGGAGGATTTAATGGAACAAGTCGAAGAGTCAAAGCTTTGCGGTTGCTTAAACAGCAACCGCAAAGCATCATCGGTGTTTAACAGGCTGCCAGCCGGCATGGATGCCGGCCATGCGGTTGACAGCAAAGGAGAAAAAACATGAGCAAACAACTGGAACCGGACATAGGCCCCATAAAGGATTCATTCAAACAACTTGGCCTGCCAAGATCGATGCTGCTGGGCTTGCAGCATATGTTCGCAATGTTCGGGGCGACAATCCTCGTCCCGCTTATCACCGGCCTTAGCGTTCAGGTAACGCTTATCGGCGTGGGCGTGGGAACATTAATCTTCCAATTTATGAGCAAAGGGCGCGTTCCCGTATTTTTGGGATCGTCCTTCGCCTTCCTCGCCGGGGTGCAGCTTGTTACAGACCCAGTCAACGGAATCTTCGCCGGCCTTGATATGTCGCGGGCGGACAAACTCGCTTACGCCACCGGCGGGATTTTTGTCGCCGGCTTTCTCTACCTGCTTCTGGCGCTTGCGGTAAAAATTATCGGCGCGAAAAAAGTCATGCGCTATCTGCCGCCAGTGGTAACGGGGCCGATAGTCATACTTGTCGGCGTAATGTTAGCGCCCTTTGCAATCAGCCAGTCGAACAACAATATGCTCTTAGCCGTCATCTCCTTGAGCATAGTCATAATCGCGGCGGCCTGGGGCAAGGGAATGTTCAAGATTGTCCCCATTGTTTTGGGCTTGGGCGGCGGATATTTGGCGGCGGTGATCTTCCATTTTGCCGGCATGACAAACCCCAACGGCACGGCGATTCTTGACTTTGCCGGCGCGGCGCAGGCGGGCATTGTCGGGCTTCCTCCGTTTTTCCTGCCGCGCTTCGGGCTTATCCCTATCCTTGTCATGATACCGGCAGCGATAGCGACGATATCCGAACATATTGCCGACATGATAATCCTGTCTGACGTTTGCGGCGAAGACTTTACGGAAAAACCCGGCCTTACCCGCACATTGATCGGCGACGGTCTTGCCACAACCTTCTCCGGCTTGGTGGGCGCGCCGGCGACGACGACCTACAGCGAAAATGTCGGTGTCGTAGTTCTTACGAAAATCCACGACGCAAGGGTTGTAATACTGGCGGCCTTTTATGCGACAATCCTTGGCTTTATGCCGATCTTTGCCGCAATCGTGTACACAATCCCGGACTCGATTGTCGGCGGCGTGTCATTCGTGCTTTACGGAATGATAGCGGCGGTGGGCATACGGACGCTGGTTGACAACCGGGTGGACATTGGCGAAACGCGAAACCTGCTTATCATAGCCGTAGTGTTGGTAACAGGGCTTGGGTTAAGGTTCGGCCCGCTTATCACCGTAACGCTTGGCGGCTACAGCGTGCCTATCGACAGGCTGGGAATCGCAATCGGCGCGCTCTTGGGCGTATTCCTTAACATAGTTTTGCCGGGCGAAAAGTTCGAGTTCGGCAAAAAGAAAGAATAGTTTTGTAAGGCCTGTTTCAAAGTCTGGTATTTTGAAACAGGCCGCTAACACATACCAACACAGGAGAAATTATGTTTATGTTCAAATTTTGGAGAGGTATGCCCTTATTCAAACGGATCATGGTAGGGTTTATCGTCGGTATCGCCTTGGGGGTCATTTTAGGCCCCCAAGCTGCGGTTTTGCAATTTCTTGGCACCATCTTGATACGCCTTTTTAGTATGTTGGCCGCCCCGTTAATCCTTTGCCTTTTGGTAACAGCCGTGGCCGATGTCGGGGATTTCAAAACAATGGGAAAAATCGGGGGTAAGACGATACTTACATTTATTTGCACAAGTTTTCCCGCAGTGCTCTTGGGGTTGGTTCTTGCAAATCTTATGAATCTTGGCTCGGGGGTGAATCTTTCCACAGAAGGGCTTGCGGCGACTGCGGTTGCCGCGCCTTCTGCCCTGGACACGCTTGTAAACATCATTCCCAGCAATCCTTTCGCCGCGTTAAACAGCGCGAATCTGTTGCAGATTATTTTCTTTGCCATGCTTTTAGGGCTGGCTCTTACAAGGCTTGGCGAAAAGGGAAAGCTGGTTCATAACTTGTTTAAGGCCGGCGGCGATGTAATGAAAGAGGTTATGACGATTGTCCTTAACTTTGCACCTTACGGCATAATGGGGCTTATGGCTTGGGTTGTCGGAACACACGGGCTTGCGGTTCTTATGCCATTCGCAAAATTTATCGTGGCAGTTTACATAGGCTCTGCAATTTTTGTAGTGCTTGTTTACGGTGTTGTTATGGTAGGCTTGATAGGCAAGGTTAGCCCCTTACGTTTTTTCAAAGAAATGAAGGAACCCATTTTATTTTCCTTTGCTACCAGCAGTAGTTTTGCGACAATGCCCCTTACCCTTGCGGCAACCAAGCGCATGGTTGGAAATAAAGTCGCCGACTTTGTCGTGCCATTCGGCTCTGTTATAAACATGGACGGGACTGCTATTTATCAAGCCCTGGCGGCTATTTTTGCCGCGCACATTTTCGGCATAGAACTAACTTTAAGCCAGCAGTTCATCATAGTATTATCGACAGTCTTGGCTTCTATAGGTACTGCCGGCATTCCCGGTGCAGGCCTTGTATCTCTGTCCATTGTTTTAACCGCCGCAGGGCTTCCCATCGAAACTATGGCGCTTCTTGCCGGCATAGACCGCATAGTCAGCGGTGTCCGCTCCACTGTCAACATATTGGGCGATGCGGCCACATCGATAGTCGTTGCCAAAACCGAAGGGGAATTGGAACTGGCCGACGATGTCGCAAAGACTGCCCCTGGCTTGCTTGGCAGCTGGAGAGGCAGCGCATAGTAATGTATAACATTGACAAGTTGTTCGAGTCGGTAAAGGAAAGGGGGGCGGTTTGCGTGGGGCTGGACACCGGCGCACACAGCGTCCCCCCGGCGGAAGTGCGCAAGGCGGATTCCGCGCCGGCCGCTGTCCTGGCATTTAACAAAGCGTTAATAGAAGCCACTTGCGATATTGCCGCCTGTTACAAAGTGCAGATAGCCTTTTACGAAGAGATGGGTTTAGAGGGGTTTAAGGTTTATGCGGAAACCCTGCAATATATCCGCAAAAAAGGGCTTTTGGCAATTGCCGACATAAAACGCGGCGACATAGCCGACACTGCGGCGCGTTATGCGAAAGCCCACTTTGACGGCGAGTTAGAGGCGGACTTTGTTACCCTGTCCCCCTATATGGGCATGGACACACTCGATCCTTGGCTTGCATGGGCAAAGTCAAAGGGCAAGGGCGCGTTTATTCTTATGCGAACGAGCAACGCCGGTATGCGCGACTTTCAGTATCTTGAGGTTGCCGGGGGCGGGGGGCGGCTGTACAATGCTGTCGGCGACAAACTTTCGCTTTTGGCAAAGGATGTTCCGGGAAAATACGGCTACGGCGCATTCGGAGCCGTGATCGGCTGTACCGAAAAAGACGAGGTTGCCGAAATTAGAAAAAACTATGCGAATCTTTTTTTCCTTGTTCCGGGCTACGGCGCTCAAGGCGGGGGGGCGCAAGATGCGGCCTTGTTTTTGCATAACGGAAACGGGGCAGTGGTGAACGCCTCGCGTTCCATTATCGAGGCATGGCGCGGGGAATTGAAAGCTGCCGGCACGTTAGACGAAACATCAATCGGCAATGACTTTGCCGCCGGCGCGGCTCGCAAAGCGGCGGCGGCGATGCAGGCCGCGCTACAAGATGCGGCGCGGGTTGCGGCGCGGGTTGCGGCGAAAAATTAAAGGAGGATTTATGGACAAAGCAATGACTATTTTGAAGGAATGCGGCGCGTTTTTGGAAGGGCATTTTCTGCTTAGCTCCGGCAAGCATTCAAATGTTTACATTCAATGCGCCAAACTGTTTCAACATCCGGACAAGGCCGCCGCTGCAATGGCCGCCGTCGCAGAAAAAATACGCCAAGATATGCAGTCGGGAGGGCTTGCCGTTGACGCTGTCGCCGGGCCTGCAATCGGGGGCATTCTTCCCGCTTACGAGCTGGGGCGGCAGTTGGGGCTTCCCGCTTTTTTCACGGAAAGGGACGACGGCGGGGTTATGCGCCTGCGCCGTGGTTTCGAGCTAAAGCCGGGGCAAAGGGTTGTCATTGTCGAAGATGTCGTTACCACGGGCAAATCGTCCTTGGAATGCGCCAAGGCGTTGGAAGCTGAAGGGGCGGCCGTTGCCGGCCTTGCCTGCGTGGTAGACCGCCGCTTGGCCGGCGAAGCGGATATGCCCTGGCCTTTTTACCCAGCGGTAAAAGTGGCCGCCGGCAACTGGGAAGCCGCCGACTGCGACCTATGCAAGCAAGGAACCCCAGCGGTCAAACCCGGCTCAAGAAAGGCATAAGGCAACCCCTAAAACCCCATCTGGGTTTTTCGAGCTTGCCTATAGTCCGTAAGAAACGCTGATTAGCGTCGAGTTAATCAGCGTTTCCTTAAGAAAACTGTTTTGGCCGGTTTACACCTTTCCCATCTCCAATTTACACACCGCGACAACCCCAAAGCCGGGTTTGAACGAGACAATTGCAAACAAAACGCAACCCGCGCTAGCGGCGCTAACAAAGTTAGCGGCGCTAACAGAGTTAGCGTTTGGAGAACTGGAAGCTCCGCCTGGCGCCCGGCTTGCCGTATTTTTTTCTTTCCACCATGCGCGAGTCGCGGGTAAGATAGCCGTGGCTTCTAAGCGAGGTGTAATTCGTGTGGTCAACCTGGCAAAGAGCGCGGGCAAGACCGTGGCGGCAGGCGCCGGCCTGGCCGTTGCAACCCCCTCCGTAGACATTAATCAAAATGTCGAACTTGCTTTCGCTGCCGGTTACCATAAGCGGCTGGCGGACAATCTGAACGTGTTCCCCCTGCGGGAAATACTTGAGCAACTCTTTTCCGTTTACGGTAATTTTGCCGCTGCCTTCCCTAACGTAAACCCGCGCAACCGAAGTCTTCCTTCTGCCGGTACCAATCCCAAGATTTATATTCATTTTCTACCCTTTATTGAAACGGCCTAGCCGCTAATTTTCATCCAAACTTCAAAAAGCTACGCTTTTTCAAGAAGCTGCGCCTAAAAAACCCCGCCTTACATTTCCAGCGGAGTCGGATTCTGAGCGCTGTGCGGATGCTCCGCCCCCGCGTAAATTTTGGCGTTTAAAGCGAGTTTTCTGCCCAAAGGACACTTGGGAAGCATCCCCTTGATCGCGTTTTCCAAAGGCTTGGTCGGATGCCGCGCCGCCAGCTTCTCGTAAGTAAACGACTTTAACCCGCCGGGATACCCCGAATGGTGATGGTACATCTTTTGCTCGCGCTTCCTGCCGGTTACAACGATTTTATCGGCATTTATAACCACGACAAAATCCCCGATTTCCTGATTAGGGGTAAAAATCGCCTTGTTTTTCCCCCGGACTACGGAGGCCACCTTTGCCGCCACCTTGCCCAAAACCTTTCCTTGCGCGTCGATAACGTACCATTTCCGCTCTACCGATGCAAGTTTTGCAAATACAGTTTTCATCTAAATAACCTTTCCACCTTTTCCACAATATTCAAGCTTTTTGCCCCTGTCGCCGGACGCGAATTCGCCGCAAGCCCCGGTTTTCACGCCCAAAACTGAGCGAGGCATCAAAGATAGTATAAATATGCCACAAAAAAGCCAGATAGTCAAGCGCAAAACGCCTTTTTTCAACTTTTTTTAAGCCCCAGCGATAAAAATCCCCCGCTGGGGCAGCCGGCAGCCTACTCCAAAATGGTAATCTCCACGCGGCGATTGACACTGCGGCCGGCCGCCGTTGCGTTGTCCCCCACGGGCTTTGTGCCGCCCCAGCCCTTGGAGATAAAACGATTGGCAGGAATACCCCGCCGAGCCATCTCGTCGATCATACGCAGAGAACGTTGCAGAGAAAGCTCCATTTCGCCGGCAGGACGACCAGTCGCGGCCGTGTGCCCCTCCACAAGAAAATTCCTGCCGGGAATTTGCGCCAAAGCTTCGGCAATACGGTCAAGACGCTCGCCCTCCTCCGGCAAAAACTCCGCAGAGTCCGGGGCAAAACGAATGTTTCTAACCGTAAGACGAATACCCTCCGGCACAGCCGCCACATCAATCGCCGCGTCGGCCAAATCCAAAGCCTCTTCAATCTCCAAAGGGCCAATCTCCGGGACAGCGGTAACGACAGCCGGCGGCAAAGCCACAGGCTCCGGCACAAAAGGCGCGGGACTCGTTTCAATATCAAGAGTGCCGCCCAAGGATGCAATGACAGAACCCCTGTCCATCGGCGTAACCACAGAACCAAAAGTAAGATTAAACCCACGCAACCTAATATCCGAGCCGTTAGCCATGAAATACCGGACATCAAAAACATCACGCATAAAAACAGGCAAACCATCACTGACACGAATTAAAATATCAACCCTGTGATTCCCCTGAACACGGGAAATACTGTCCCCCGCCGCGCCGCTATTGTTGTAACGATTTGTAAACATGGCGGCAATCCTGTGAACCGGCTCGCCCTGAAAAACTTCGATCCCCATGTACTCGTACTGCGCAAGAATAGGAATAATCAAAGGCCGCCCCGTGTTGTTCGGGTCTGCGGCGCGATAACCCGGAGCAGTCCAAGTCGTACCCACAGCCATCTGCCGGGAAGGAAAAACCGGGAACCCCCGCAACCTTGGAAAGCCCTGATCGTTTTCAATCGCCATATTGCCGTTTTCGTGAATCTGGAAACTCACAGGAACCACAGCATCCACAATACGCGCGCTTGCCGGCGAATTGTGAATCAAACTTTCCATAACCATAAAATTGCCGTGATGCAAGAAAGAGCCGTCATCCTGACGGTTGGGCAGAATCGTGCCCCGAACCTCGCGACTAACCAAGCCGACATAACTGCCGTTGACATACCGGTGCCAGTCGGAACGCTCGACAACCGAGTGAGCGCCTTCCATACTGAGGATTGGCGCGGCGGAATCCTGCGCGTGGGCGTGCAGGCCAAAAACGAGCATCAAAACGGGAAAAATGCTTTTAAGTGCTGCGGTTCTCATATAAATAGTATCGGAAACAAATGCAGTTTTGGCAAGCGGGGAGACGAAAGAAAACACGACAAACGCATGAATGCTCGAGCTTCGGAATTTACTCCCATTTTTATCACACGGAGGCACATCGAACCAAAGGTTCGCGGCGCATCGAACCTCTG
>WRKI01000347.1 GCA_009778155.1 Spirochaetota bacterium | reverse complement strand
GCAAAATCTCGATGTTTTCCACGCTTGCAAGCACTTTTTTGAACGCAAGGTCGTTGGTGGGCGAAATTCTGTCCATTTGCATCACTCCTAAAATTATGGCAACCTCTAAAAACTGAAGTTTTTAGAGATTGCCTTATTGTAACAGATTCCGGGCAATGTTGCAAACCCGCTTGCCTGTTACAGGGCGGCCGCTCGCACATCAAAACTCCCTGCCTTAGCCGTCGATCAGCTTTTTTGCCCTTCCAAGAAGCTCGCTTTGGGTGGCCGGCTTGACGATATAGTCGGCAATGCCCATGCTTTGCGCCCGTTCCTTGTCTTTCGGGTCGGTGCTGGCGGTAAAAAAGGCCGTCGGGATGTCGTGCAGGTTGCTTATCGCCTTTACACGCTCGAAAGTGTTCCAGCCGTCTATGCCCGGCATTACCAAGTCCAGCAAAATCAAGTTGGGCGTGTAGCCGCCGTAAAAAAGCCCCAAAGCCTCGTGGCCAGAGGCCACCGCCGTTATCTCATACTCTTTTTCCAGCATGGCAGACACAATTTCCAGGTGCACAGCGTCGTCATCAATAAGAAGAATCCTGGGTTTTTGGCCCGTCACGCTTAACTTGAACTTTTCGGTTTCGGACTTGAGCCTTTGGAAATTCTTGCTGTTTTCCGCGCTCATTTTTTCCACGTTTTTCACGGCAGTTTGAATCTCGATCATGGCCACGTTTAAGACCTCGTTCATGTTCGTTACAACCTGCCGGCTTATGTTTGTAAACTCGCCCATCTCCTTCAAAAGCTCCTCGCCGGAAACCGACATATCCTTGGAGCCTTCGTTTACGGAGCCGGTAATCTCCTGCAAACGGGCTACCGACTGCAGAATCTGCTGGCCGCCAACCTCCTGCTCTTGCATGACGAACCGGATATGCTCCTCGTGCTCGGCAACCGTTCTTACCCCGCTGTCGATAGCGTCAAAACGGGTAAGCACCTCGTTGGACGACTTTGTAATGCTGTCAATCGAGGTCTTGATTTTTTTCAGCATTGCCGCCGTGGTCTTGGACTGCGAGCCGGCGGACTCGGCCAGCTTGCGGATTTCGTCGGCCACAACCGCAAAGCCCCTGCCGGACTCCCCGGCGTGCGCCGCCTCGATTGCGGCGTTCATCGAAAGCAAGTTGGTTTGGCTTGCAATGTTGTTCATGACGGAGTTTACTTCCAAAAGGCCTTCGGAATCCCGCGCTATTTCCAGAATCTCCTGCGTTACTTTTTGAATGCCCGCCTTGCCCGTTTCCGAGGCCTCTGTCAAGATGACCACGTTTTTGCTGTTTTCCGTAAGCGACCGGGAAATCGACTGGATGTTGGCCGTCATTTCCTCGATGGCCGACGACGAAGAGTTTACGCTGTCCGACTGGTCGTACACAAGCCGGGTAAGATTGTCGATGTTCGCCTTAATATCGTTCACCGCCTTGTCCGCCATGTTCGATTTTTTGGCCTGCTCGCCCTCCAGCCCCTTGATTTTTTCGGTGTTGATCGAAATGTTGTTCACCGCGTCCGAGGTTTTCTTCATATTGACCGAAAGCTCGTACTCCGTGTTGGTAAGCGCGCTTACCATTTTTTTTATCGTGCCGACAAGCCCGTTTATGCTTCTTGTCGTTTCGTTCAGACTTTCCGCCAAGTCGCCGACCTCGTCATTGCTTGCCGCTGTAAAAAAGTTTGTCAAGTCGCCCTGGCCGGTGCTAACGAGAATGTTTTCGACCTCGATGATCGGGCCTGTTATGCTGACGGCCAAAACCCAGCCGACAATCACCGTGGCCAAAATTCCCACGCCTATCGACAGGGCAAGGGAGGACATGATGTTTCCATGGGGGAGGGTTCCGGCTAAAATCTTTAACCCGGTTGCGGCAAAGATTGCGCTGCCGGAAAGAAAGATCGCCAGAATGGTAGCCATAAGCTGGAACTTTAGGGGCGCCCGGGCGACAGACCGGTTTAGCTTGATCTTGGCGATTTCCGGCAGGGCTAAAAAGCCGGAGGTGGAAACCTCGCAAAAAAAGAAGGTTATGGGTATGGAAACAAGGAGGCCGGAAATCGCGATTAAATTGGCGACTAAAAGGGCGTTTGAGTGAGCCTCTATATTGCTGTAAATGGGCAGAAACACGACAAGGTTTCTTATGAGCGTCCAGCCTAGGGTTACAATGAGCATCATCCACAGTTTGTAGCTGAAGGCCTTTTCTTTCATGACGGAAAGCTTCTCGCTGCCGAAGCGGGCGCCGGCAAAATACTGGGAGAAGTCCCGCGTAAAGAAGGTGTGGAAAATAACGGCGATTGCCAGGGTAATGCCAGAACTTGCCAGTGTCAAGAGAAAATACAGCGCCGGGTTGTTCGCGCCTATTTCGCTGTAAGTTGTGGCGTAAAAAGCCAGAGCCATGCCTATAATGCCGTAAGAAAAAATGAAGGTTTTCGTTATCCCGCCTGTCAGCACTTTTTTGGCAGTGTCCATTCCGGTAAGGTTTGTCATTGTGGAGTCCCTCTTTCAAATCTTTTTTCTCGCGAGCCGGCAGGTTAGGCTTGTAGCGGGTTTATGGCTCGCGCACCTTAAAGTTTAACAGAAACGCGGTTTTTGTTCAAATAAAAAAGCCGACAAAACAGGAGATTTTGCATTTTTTTGCGAACAGTTACATGAAAAAGCCATTTTGCGCGGAAAACGCCAAGCCGGGGGCAAGTGTGTGAGGCTAAGGAAACGCTGATTAGCGTCGAGTTAATCAGCGTTTCCCTAATCAGTGCTTCCCTAGCCATTGATCAGCTTTTTGACCCTGCTTAGAAGATCGCCCTGGGTGGTCGGCTTTATAAGATAGTCGGAAATGCCCATCTCCCAGGCGCGTTCCTTGTCGCGGGGGTCGTTGCTGGCGGTAAAAAAGGCCGTGGGAATCTCATGCAGGTTGCTTATCGCCTTTACGCGCTCGAAAGTGTCCCAGCCGTCAATGCCGGGCATGACCAAGTCCAGCAAAATAACACTGGGAGTGTAGCCGGTGTAAAAGAGCGTAAGGGCTTCTTGGCCGGAGGTAACCATCGTTACATCGTATTCTTTTTCCAGCATGGCGGCAGTCAATTCAAGGTGCACAGTGTCGTCGTCAACCAAGAGAACCCTTTGTTTTTCGCCGCTGGTGTCCAGCTTGAACTTTGCCGTTTCGGACTTAAGCCTGTTGAAGTTTTTCGAGTTTTCCTCGCCCATCTTGTCAACATTTACTACCGCCGTTTGAATCTCTTGAATCGCCCCCAAAAGAACATCGTTCATACTGTTGACAAGCTGGTGGCTAATGCTTATAAACTCCTTCATTTCGCTCAAAAGCTCATCGCCCGATACCGACATATCCTTGGAACCCTTGTTTACCGCAGAGGTGATTTCCTGCAAACGCCCCACCGCTTGAAGCATCTGCCGGCTGCCGTTCTCCTGCTCCTGCATGACAGCGCGAATATTCTGCTCGTGCTCGGTAACCGTTTTCACAGCATTGTCGATCGCGCCAAAACGGGCAAGCACCTCGTTGGACGATTTTGTGATGCTGTCAATCGAAGCCTTGATTTTTTTCAGCATGGACGAAGTAGTCTTGGATTGCGCCCTGGAAGACTCCGCCAGCTTGCGAATTTCGTCGGCCACAACCGCAAAACCCATGCCCGATTCCCCGGCGTGCGCCGCCTCTATAGCGGCGTTCATACTCAGCAAGTTGGTTTGGCTTGCGATGATGTTCATGACAGAGTTTATTTCCAAAATACCCTCGGAATCCTTGGCAATTTCCGCAATTTCCTGCGTTACCTTTTGAATCCCCGCCTTGCCCGTTTCCGAGGCCTCGGCCAAGGTAGTCACGTTTTTGCTGTTCTCCTTGAGCATCCACGAGACAGACTGAATGTTCGCCGACATTTCCTCTATGGCCGATGAAGAAGCGCCGACACTTTCCGCCTGGTCTTTTACAAGATTAAGAAGCGAGTCAATGCTGCCCTTAATCTCCCCGACCGCCCTGTCGGCAATTTCAGCCCTTTTGTCCTGATCGGCCTCCATGTCTTTGATCCTTTCAAAGTTGGTCGAAATGTTGTTTACCGCGTCCGATGTTTTTTGCATATTTGACGAAAGCTCGAACCCGGTATTTGTAAGAGCGTTGACCATGTTTTTAATCGTCCCCACAAGATCGCTAACATTGTCGGTGGTCGTGTTCAGACTGTTGGCCAAGTCGCCAATCTCGTCATTGCTTGCCGCCGTAAAATGATCGGTCAAATCGCCCCTGCCCATGCTTTTAAGAACTTTTTTCACCTCGGTAACCGGGTGCGCAATGCTGTAGGCCATCATGTACCCGACAATGCCCGCCGCGACAATGGCGATAATCATGGCGACCACCAGCGACACGATAATACTGCTTAGGACAAGCTCTTGGTAGACGATCTTCGTTGTCGTGGCAATAAAGTTAGAGGCCATTGAAAGAATGACAAGGATAACGGTGGCCATAATCTGAAAGTTCAAAGGCGTGCGCACCGTAGCGCCCATTACCGGCGCTTTGGAAATTTCGGGAACGGCTAAAAAGCCGGATACCGCAAGCTCGGTAATAAAAAAGGCCATAGGAATAGAGACAAGAGCGCCGGCAAGCGCGAGCAGGTTCACGATGACGAGGTCAACATAGCTTACGTCTATCGTAAAGTAAATCGGCAGAAAGACGACGAGGTTTTTTATGACCGTCCAGCCCAGCGTCATGATGATGATAAGGCAAACCTTGTAGTTGTAGGCCCTGGCCTTTATAATGCCCAGCCGTTCCTTGCTCAGCGTTTCGCCGTCAAGGTACAGGTACAAGTCCCGCATATAGACCTTTTCAAAGGCCACGGCGATCCCCAGGGTGATGGCGATCCCGGCAAGGGTCAAAAGGAAAAAGTTAAGCTGGTTGTGCGCCCCTATTTCCGTGTACATCATCGTGTAAAAGGTCATAGCCATTCCTACGATGCCGTAGGAAAAAATGAATAGTTTGGGTAATCCGCTTTTAAATGTTTTTTTCGCGCTTTCAAGTCCCACTGTGTTTATCATTACCTTACTCCTTTTATAGGGCGCCGGTAAAAACGCCCAATTCTTACGATTAATTCTAATGCAAGTTTGCCCACTTGTCCAGAAAACGGGGCGATCTTATGGTAAAAATTCTCGTTTGGGAGAGATTTAACCCCTTCTTCCCTGCCTTCATGTGAAAATTTGCGGCTAGGCCGCGGCTAACCGGTTGACAAAAGCCGCGAATTGCGCCATAGTTAAGGTACTGGGGTGCTGCGGGCGAATGCCCGGCGGATAAAAATCCGGCGCTGAGATCATACCCATTGAACCTGATACGGTTAATGCCGTCGTAGGGAGTATAAATCTGAATGTTGCAGTTCTTTTTCATACTCCCGGCTTGGCCGCCCCAGTAGCCGCCCGAAATTTGCCCTTGGCAGGGCTTGGGCGGCGGACTTTCTTTTGTGGAGGCAAGAGTGGAAGCAATAAACACAGCTTTGAGCATTGCAGGCTCCGACTGTTCTGGCGGGGCCGGCATACAGGCGGACTTAAAAACCTTTTCGGCGCACGGCGTGTTCGGAATGAGCGCGGTTACATCCGTGGTGGCGGAAAACACCTTTCGGGTAATCGAATACCAAGATATGCGCCCGGACATCATCGAAAAACAGATCGACGCGGTTTTCGAGGACATCCCCCCGGACGCCGTAAAAATCGGGATGCTTTCCTGCCCCCCGACCATGCTGGCGGTCGCCGGCAGGCTCAAGGCCTGGAAACCGAAAAACGTCGTTTTAGACCCTGTCATGTACGCCAAAAACGGCAGCGCCCTTATGGAAGAGGGCGCGATCGACACGCTTATCGCCCAGGTCGTGCCGCTTGCAGACTTTATCACCCCCAACATTCCAGAGGCCGAAAAAATCGCCGGCATGAAAATAAAATCGCGGGATGACATGAAGGAGGCGGCCAAGCGCATTCACGCTATGGGATGCCGCGCCGTGGTTGTAAAAGGCGGGCACGGCGAAGGGGATGCGACGGACATTCTGTTCGACGGCGCGAACTTTCACGAATACAGCGCGGCGCGTATCGAAACAAAACACACTCACGGCACGGGCTGCACGTTTTCCTCGGCAATAGCGTCCAACTTGGCACTGGGTTTCGACAGCCGGAAATCGCTGGAGCTTGCAAAGGAATATATCACGGCGGCGATAAAAAAAGCGCCGCAGTTGGGAAAAGGCAACGGGCCAGTTCAGCATTTTCATGCTGTTAAGCATTTTCATGCAATGTGACCGGTAAGGAGGTAGCGAATGTTTGTAAACGGGGTTGAAAAAAAAGCGCGTAACGGAATGACGCTTTTGGAATTGATCGAAGAAGAGGGCTTTGACGCACAGCGTGTCGCCGTGGAAAAAAACGGCCAGATTGTGCCGAAAAAATTATTCGCAGAAACAATTCTCTGCGACAGCGACAAACTGGAAGTTGTCTGCTTTGTGGGCGGTGGCTGAAATGTACAGTCGCCAGGAGCTTGAAAGCGGCATAACGGCGCGGAATATGCCGGGGGTTAGCGAAAAAATAAAAGACGCAAAGGTGGCCATCGCCGGGCTTGGCGGGCTTGGCTCCAACATTGCCGTAATGCTCGCCAGAATAGGCGTGGGAAAACTTTTCCTTGTGGATTTTGACAAGGTGGAGCCGAGCAACTTAAACCGGCAGCATTACGCGGTCTCTCACTTGGGGCGGCTGAAAACCGAAGCGATCAAAGAGCAGATCGAAGCGATAAATCCCTTTGTCAGTGTCGAAATACTCACGCAAAAGATCGAAGCGCATAACGCGGCGGAAATTTTCAAGGGTTATGACATTGTGTGCGAGGCCTTTGACAACCCGCAATACAAGGCGGTTCTTATAAACGCGCTTTTGGAAGATGCGGCGGAGGCGGCGGCCGGCGCCGGGAATCGAAAAATTGTCGCGGCCTCCGGCATGGCCGGCTACGGCAGCGCGAACAAAATCGTAACAAAAAAGGCCTTCAAAAACCTTTACCTCTGCGGCGACGGCGAGGGCGCGTTGGAAGGCGGCATAGGGCTTATGGCGCCCCGGGTGCTAGTCTGCGCGGCGCATCAGGCGACAATGGTTTTAAGATTGTTGCTGAATATCGAGGAGGAGTAAGCGATGAAAGACCTTCTGTTAATTGGCGGGCGGGAATTTAAATCCCGCTTTATTCTGGGTTCGGGCAAGTTTTCCCTGGAGATGACAAAGGTTGTCATAGAAAACGGCGGCGTGGAAATGGCCACACTGGCGTTAAGGCGTGCGAATGCCGGCGGCAAGGAAAACATTCTGGATTACATTCCCAAGGGTATCGCGCTTTTGCCTAACACTTCCGGGGCAAGAAACGCGGCGGAGGCCGTGCGCATCGCCCGCCTTGCCCGCGAGCTTGGCTGCGGCGACTTTGTAAAAATCGAGGTGATAAACGACACAAAGTACCTGTTACCCGACAATCACGAAACGGTAAAGGCGACGGAAACCTTGGCAAAAGAAGGCTTTATCGTAATGCCGTATATGTACCCCGATCTTGTGTCGGCGCGGCAAATGGCCGATGCCGGCGCTGCGGCAATCATGCCCTTGGGCGCTCCAATCGGCAGTAACAAGGGGCTTTTGACAAAGGACTTTATCAAAATCCTTGTTGACGAAATAAACCTGCCGATCATAGTCGATGCCGGCATTGGCCGGCCCTCGCAGGCTTGCGAGGCTATGGAACTTGGCGTGGCCGCTGTCATGGCAAACACGGCCATTGCCACGGCAAAGGACGTGGGGCTTATGGCAAGCGCGTTCAAACTTGCGATAGAGTCCGGCCGGCTTGCCTGGCTTTCCGGCCCCGGCAGGGTGTTAGACCGCGAGGCGGAAGCCTCCAGCCCCTTGACCGGGTTCTTGGAGGAATAGTGGAAGCCGCTTTGCAAAAAACAAGTTGCATGGATCACATGGACTTTATGGAAGTGATAAAGTCCGACATCATGGAAAAAACATTGCAGCTAACGCAGGAACTTGGCGGCAGGCCGTTCAGCGAAAAAGACGCGCGAAAGGCCGCCGGCAAGGATTCCCTTGGCATCGAGGATTTCGCCGCGCTTTTGTCGCCCGCCGCAGAAAACCTGCTGGAAGAAATCGCACGCCGGGCAAAAGAGGAAACGCGAAAGCATTTTGGCAATGCGGTGAGTCTTTACGCGCCGCTTTATGTGTCAAATTATTGCGAAAACTTCTGCCTTTATTGCGGTTTTAACTGCAAAAACAGCATTGCCCGCAGTACCTTGTCCTTTGACGAGATTGACAGCGAGCTGAAGGCGATTGCCGAAACGGGCTTGCGCGAAATTCTTCTGCTTACCGGGGAAGCGCGTAACCGTTCAAACGTGCAGTACATAGGCGAGGCTGTAAAACTTGCAAAAAAACATTTTTCTACGATAGGCATAGAAGTTTACCCGCTTAACACCGACGAATACGCCTACCTGCACGATTGCGGAGCGGACTTCGTGAGCGTTTACCAAGAAACTTACGACACAGGCCTGTACGAAAAATACCACCCCGGCGGGCCTAAGCGCGTGTACCCTTACCGGTTTAACGCGCAGGAACGCGCCCTAAAGGGCGGCATGAGGGGCGTTACCTTCGGTGCGCTTTTGGGGCTGGGCAACTTTCGCATGGATGCCCTTGCCGCCGGCCTTCATGCGTATTTTATCCAGCAAAAGTACCCCCACGCGGAGGTCGCTTTTTCCGCCCCCCGGCTTCGCGCCCACATAAATTCATCTGCCGGCGCTTTGAACGAGGGACTTCCGGCAGTGGGGGAGCGACAGCTTTTGCAAGTGTTTATGGCCTACAGGCTTTTCATGCCGTTTTCTTCCATAAACATATCATCAAGGGAGCGAGCCGGCTTTAGAGACAACATTGTGGGGCTTGCGGCGAATAAAATTTCGGCGGGGGTAAAGGTCGGCATAGGCGGGCACAGCATGGAACAAAAAGGCGATGCGCAGTTTGACGTGTCTGATGCGCGTAACGTTTCTCAAGTGCACGACATGATCTTGGAGCGTGGATTGCAGCCGGTTTACACGGATTATATCCGGCTTAACTAGCGAAAAAACTTACAATGGAGGACAACGTGAAAAAATTGGATTTGACTTTGTATCTTATAACGGACAGCACAAACAGGAGCGAGGCTGATTTTTTGCAGACGATCGATGCCGCCTGTCAAGGTGGCGTTAGCTTGGTGCAGTTACGCGAAAAAGAAAGGAGCGGCCTTGAGTATTTTAACCTTGCGATAAAGGTAAAAAAAATAACAGACCGCTACGGCATCCCGCTTATCATAGACGACAGGGCGGACATAGCCCTTGCCGCAGATGCGGGCGGCGTTCATGTGGGGCAGAGCGATCTTCCCGTGTATGCCGCCCGCAAATTGCTTGGCCCCGGCAAAATTGTCGGGGCTACTGCAAAGACGGTGGAGCAGGCGAAAAAGGCAAAGGAAGAAGGCGCGGACTATTTGGGCGTGGGGGCGATTTACCCGACAACGACCAAAGTCGTAACAATTATTACAGAGGTTTCCACACTGAACGATATTGGCCGCGAAACAAATATGCCCATTGCCGCAATCGGCGGACTTAACGCTTCTAACATTCATGTTTTGTACGACAGCGCGGCCGGCGGCATAGGCGTTGTAACGGCTATCATGAAAAGCGACAATCCGCGCGCCACGGCGCAGTTGTTGCGAAAACAGGTTTTGGAAAATTTTAAATCAATGCGCGTAACGCAAAGTTGACGCGCGACAGGAGGAATAACAATGTCGTTTTCAAAAAACTTAAAATCCAAGTCCGCATCCATTTGGGAGGCGGGCTACAATCATCCCTTTGTGCAGGAGCTTGGCAAGGGCACGCTGGACAAGGAAAAGTTCAAGTTTTATTTGCTGCAAGATTACCTGTACCTTTTGGAGTACGCCAAGGTTTTCGCCATTGCAACTGTAAAATCCGAAACAGAGGAGCAAATGACCGGCTTTACCCAAAGCCAGTATTTTATTCTTGCCAACGAAATGAACGTGCACCGAAAATACATGGCAGATTTTGGCATAACGCCGCAGGAGGTAAGCTCCGTAAAGCCCTCGCTTTTCAACAGAACCTACACGGCGAATATGCTCGCGCAGGGCTTAACCGGCGGCCTGCCGCAGGTGCTTGCCTCCGTGTTTCCCTGCGCGTGGACTTACTCCGATTACGCGAAACGCCTAAAGGCGGACTATGCCGGCCAGCTCGAAGGCAATTTTTACAAAACATGGATCGAAACATATTCTAGCGATGAGTTCGCCGGCTCTTTCCAATGGTTTTTCGCCGAGCTTGACGCGCTTGTTGCCAACATGACCGAAAAACAAAGGGAAAAAATCGAAGAGGTTTTTGCCTCCAGCGTGGAGTTCGAGTACCTGTTCTGGGATATGTCCTACAAACAGCAAATGTCCTTTTGACCACCGGCCTTGCCGGCAGTTTTACGGCTCCGTAAAACTGCCGAGAGGCCTCTTTACAATTTTTCCCGCCCGTGTTATACTGATATGGTGAGCAAGCCCTCCGTCCAAGGTATTTTATTTGCATTTGCCGCTTATTTTTCCTGGGGCTTGCTTCCCTTGTATTGGCGGGCATTGGCCTCGGTAAATTCCCTGCACATTTTGGGCTTTAGGATAGCCTTGGCCATGGTTTTCGCCGCCGGCGTTCTTTTTGCCTGCAAAAATTTTTCGTGGCTGTTTTTTTTCAAGAACAGACGCTCGGCGCTTTACTTGGTTTTGGCCTCTATTATGATCAGCTTTAACTGGGGGCTTTTTCTTTGGGCAGTCAACGCCGAGCGAAGCCTTGAAGCGGCCTTTGGCTATTACATAAACCCCCTGTTTGTAATCCTTATCGGGCTGGTTTTTTTCAAGGAAAAACTGAAAGCCTTGCAGTGGGTATCCCTTGGCCTTGCGCTTGCAGGCGTGCTTACAATAACAATCTTTACCGGCTCCCCGCCGTTAATCTCCCTTGGGCTTGCGGTTAGTTTTTCCACATACAGCTTGTTGAAAAAGCTCATAGGGATGCCCGCCCTTGAATCGCTTGCCATTGAAACATTGATAGCCACGCCCCCCGCTCTTCTTTTGCTCTTTGTTCCGGGAATATCGTATTTTTTTACGGGGCTGTACGGCGTAGGTTATGTGGCCTACCTGCCCGGTTTTACCGTTTTGCTTCTATTGTTGTGCGGGGCGATAAGCACAATGCCGCTTTACTTTTTTACCCGGGCGGCCAAGCTGTTGCCGCTTTCCACCTTGGGCTTTATCCAGTTTCTTTCCCCTACAATGGCCTTTTTGTTGGGCTATTTTGTTTTCCGCGAAGCCTTCCCTTGGTACAACTTTATCGCCTTCGGTTTTATCTGGGCGGCGGTAATCGTCTTTGTCGTTTCGCTTTACGCCCCCCAAAAACAAAGGCCCGGCTAAAGGCAACCCCCAAATGTCTCCCGTTCGGCGTTCCTGATTGATCGCGTTATGGACGGCTTTTATTTTACGCCGATCACAAGAAACTCCCAAGTAGGTTTCCGGCTTGTGCGGCCTTAGCGGGGGGCTAGACGGCGGGGGGCAATAGGGTCTAGAGAAAGGCATTGAAATCGGTGAGGCCAGGGGGCTGGAAATCGCCGCCAGAAAAGCCCTTGCCAAGGGTGTGCCTTTGGAAACGGTCTGCGAGTTACCGGCCTTGACATCGAAACAGTTCTCAATCTGTAGCTCTGCCGCAAGGCGTTTTGCCCTCTTTTTTTTTCTTCCGTCTCTTGCTACAATTGCGGTATGGAGTGCAATGTGGCAAACCCCAAGGCGACCGGGGTGCTTCCCGTATGGCAGGAAACCTTCCCGGTGCGTTTTGGCGCGGTGGATCGCAGCGACAGGCTTAGACTAAGCGCGGTTTTTCAGTTTTTTCAAGAGGCGGCTATAAGCCACGCGGAAAATCTTTGCGTGGGAAGGGAGGACATGGCAAATGCCGGCCATACCTGGATTCTTTCCCGTATGTCCGTGCAGGTTGACAGGCGGCCTGACTACCGCGAAACGGTTACCGTAAGAAGCTGGCCTAGGGGCGGCGAAAAACTTTTCGCCCTGCGCGATTATGACATTCGCGCCGGCGATACCGTTTGCGTGCGGGCAAGGAGCGGCTGGATTGTGCTGGACTTAAAAACACGGCGGCCGCTTAGACCGCAAGTTGCCATGAACGCGATGCCGTTAAACGAAGGGCTGGACGCGCTTGCCGGGGTTCCCCCCAGTTTGCCAAACAGCCTTGATGACAGCGCCGGGCAAAATGGCTGGCAAAAAACAGGGGAGCGCCGTGCGGCCTACACGGACTTGGACTACAACGGCCATGTGAACAACGTGCGTTATGTGCAATGGATAGAAGATGCCGTGGATATGACCCTTTTGGAAAAGGCCGGGCGGGTGCATTTGGAACTGAATTATCTAAGCGAAATATTGGGCGGGGATTCTGTCGAAATATGGTCTGCCCCGCTTGATGCAAAAGATGCGGCCGCAGACGTGGCTGCGGGCGCGGGCACAGTCGCGCTTGGGGCTTTTTCCTTTGACGGGAAAAACAAGGAAAGCGGCAAAAGCGTTTTTAGGGCGGAGTTGACGCTTTGGGAGTGAGTCAAAACTGAAATGTATACAAGAGAAATACAGGCTCCAAGAAGCTCGCCGATTGAAAACGGAATCCCGCTGCAAGGAACGTGGAACCGGGCCTTTGAAAACGTCAACTTGCTGGATGTTCAGCGGCCGTATCCCTACCCTCTGCCGCGCTGGGTTCGGGAGCGGCGCATAAAGGAATGGGAAAGTTTTAGCGTGCAAAGCGACAAGATCATGTTCGAGGCCTTTCTGTGCGATTTAAAGCTCTTTCAGATTATTCAGATTTTGCTTTACAACAAGGAGGACGGCGAAAAATTCAGCTTTAGCAAACTGATGTTTTCCCGGGGCTTAAAACTCCCCAACAGTCTTGCAAACGCCTCGGTTATCTGCCATTCCTCCCGCTTTTTCTTCCGTATTCATAACTGGCTGGATGCGGGAACCGTAAAGCTCGATGTCAACATCAAAGAAAGCCGCTATCACGCCCCGCTTACGGCTCAGTTGGCCTTCAATCTTGACAAGCGCGACACTACCCCAATGGCGGTCTCGCTGGGTTTTACAGAGCGCCGCTCAATGTACGCTTTCAAGACCCATGTCCCGGTGCGCGGCGACATCGTTTTTGGCAAAAAGCACACAAAGCTCAAGCAAAACACAAGTTCGGGCATTTTTACCGACTACAAGGGCTTTTTTCCCTATCGAATGAAGACTATTATATGCAGAGCGACAGGTTTTGACAACGAAGGGCGCAGGTTTGGCTTCCATATAGCCGAAAATCAAACTAGGGAAACTGATGCCGATAATGAAAATGCGCTTTGGGTTGACGGAAAGCTTACGCCGCTTCCGCCGGTGCGGATTACGATTAACGAAGGGCCTGATTTTCAATGGGTTGTCCAAGATGTGGAAGGTATGGTAGACTTAACCTTTACCCCAAAGCTGCAAAACCTAAACGAAACGAGGCTTATTTTGACGAGTATAGATTTGAACGCCCCGATTGGGCATTACGAAGGGGCTTTTGTAAGCGCGGACGGCGAACAAATACAAGTGCGTAGCATTTTGGGTGTTGGAGAGATTTTTTATTTAAGGGTGTAGAGCATGGACAAAAAACCTAAAGCGGTTTACGCTCCGGGTGAATTAGACAGAGTCCGAGGGAACTTGGGAAGCCTCGATCTTGACGAGGCCAAGCGTATAGCGCAAAGGCTTGGCGGCGAGGTTGGTGTAGAGCGCACTCCGGAGCCGGCAAAAAAGGCGCCGGCGCCGGCTCCACGCGCGCGGCCAGGCGGCGCGGCCGGCAGCGGCCGGGGCGGCAGGGAAAAGGCTTCCCAAAAGAACGAGGGCAAGAAAAAGAACGATCCGGGGGACGATCCGTCAAAGCCTCTGAAGCTGGGCTATTTCGAGCGGGTAAAAATGGACAGGCAGGCCGGAATGCTCGATTTCGAGGTAAAAAACGGCTTTCAAGTTTTGGTTTCCATGTTTTCCTTTTTTAGCCCGCCGCCGGACTATATTAACCCGCGTTTCATTACGCGAAACATGAAGGCGCATTATGCGAAACTGGAAAAGCTTGTTTTAGCGACAAAAACGCTGCTTCCAAAAAACAACGCCCGGCGCTCGGCACGGCTAAAAAGGGTTTCGCCTTTTGCATTCCGGGTGTTGGACACGCTTTCCAACTGGAACATTGGAGCGATAGAAAAAGATTTGGCGCGTTTTCAGGCGAACCCCCATCGGGTGAGTGCCTCGGACTTTTCGGCCATTGTAACGCTGTTTTACAAGCCGCTTTTTTTAATGGAACTTTTGGATGCGGACAGCCACATAAAAGAATCGCTGAAGGTGCTCTTCAAAATTCTGCAATTGGAAAGCCCTATGGACGCAAAGGAAAAATACGAGCCGGCTATTCGCGATGTCATTCTCTCCTTTGTCGAAATTCGCAAGGATGTGCATTATGCTCTTTACCCGATACTGATGAAGCTGATTTCAGACCGCTTCATTCCCTACGACACTTTTTTCTCTGAACGCCGGGGCCGCTTTATAGCCTTTCTTAATCTTACCGCCCAAGATCAAATTGAACCGGAAGATTTGTCATCGTTACCCGAAATTGTGAGCGACGACGAGGACGCGGAGGCGGACGCGGAAGCGGAAGCGGCCGAGGGTGAAGAGGGCGCGGAGGGAAATGTAACTGCAGGCGGCGATGAAGACGATTTAGCCGGCAAAGACCCTAACGACCCGGAGGTGATAAAGCGAAAGGCCGAGCGCGAAGCGGACAGGGCGGAACGCAAGGCTTTGGAGCACAGTCTGGCTACTTTGGAAGTGCTTTTTCCAATGGCCGGCTGGTCTAAACTGGACGAGTTCCCCGATCTGTATCCCTACTTTGCCGATGTATACAATTTAAGGCGCGGTTTCGAGCTTATTGCCCCGACCGACCCTATGCAGCAGGTTTCGGTTTTAATGCACATTTTGGAAGATATTTTCTTTGGGTTGCGTTACGTTAAATTCAATTCCGTTCTGGATGCCGGCGATGCGGCGGTTGCCAAAGCGGAAATTAAAATAGGCGAGGTTATAAATCATTGGCGCAGGTATATAGACAACAGTTTTTACAAGGATTATTTGCCCCGTCTTTTGGAGTATTGCCGCGCTCTGGAACATTCTTCCGGTTCAAGGACTTCTCCCTTTGTAAGAAAAATTCACGACGAAATCCACTGGCTAAAACGGCTCTACTTTCTGCCTTATTACAAGTTTGAATCTATCGGGCCGCCGCCGTTTAAGAAGCAGGATGTTACGACAATTTACAGCGAAATTAGGCTTGTGCGAAAGTATCTTACGTCGGTTGCCGCCGGCATTGAACAGGGAATGCGCAACGGCGGCGCGGAGGCGAAGGCTGTCTGCGAAGGTATTGGCAATCCTTGGGAGCGTTATGTGTTTGAAGTTCCAAACCCTGTGTCCAAGCGGCTTGGCGCATTGCTTTCGCCGGCAAAAAGAAACAACGCTAATTTGGTTTTCTTTACGCTTGCCGCTGTAACGACGCTGGACTACATTGTGAATAACGAAAAAAGCTGGAGCTACGAAAAGGAACGGCCGGGGCCGCTTTTCCGCAGTATAAGGGACGAAGGCACTATGCCGCAATTCGGCGTGGACGAAAAGCTGAATGCGGATCAAATCTTCAAAGACGTGTTAAAAGAAAAAATGGCAAAAAGCGAAGCCGCCGGGCAATAGCTCCAGCGAAATACAGGCAAGGCTGACCGCGCCCGGGGGAGGGGGCGGCCAGCTTTGCCTAAAGTTTAGCCGCCGAAAAAGGCCGCCATGCTCGCCAGCATACTTGGGAATGCGTTCACGCTAAGAAAGGCCGTAACGCCGACAATGGCTATGCCTGCGACAATAAGCCACATCGGGTGTTTGTAATCTTCGCCCACGATGTCTTTTCTGCGACAGGCTAACAGCATTACCGTCATGGATACCGGCAGGATTAGCCCGTTTAAGAAGCCGACAAGTATGAGCAGTTGCGCGGGGTTGCCGACAACGCTCATTACAAATGTGGAAACGGCGATAAAACCTATCGTTACAAAACGCTCGTACTTCATTACCGGCTTGAACAGTGTTTTAAGAAATGTAACGCTGGTGTATGCCGCGCCTATGACGCTGGTAAGGCCTGCAATAAGCAACAGCAAGCCGAAGAACCGGTAGCCGACTATTCCAAGCGGGGAACGGTAAAAGGCCACGGCGGCCGGGTTGGCTATCCTGCCGGGTTCCGGGTCAAGGGTAAAGCCCATCGCGATAACGCCGAAAATTGCCAAGAACAAAAGAATGCGCATTACGGTGGCGATGCTGATTCCCTGCACCGAACTTTTGGTTATTTGCCTAAGATTTTCCGTGCCGGTTATGTTTGCGTCCAAAAGCCGGTGCGCCCCGGAAAATGTAATGTAGCCGCCAACCGTGCCGCCAAGATAGGTCATTATCGGAAAGAAAAACACAACCATGCCTAGCCCTTCCGGCGGTAGCGGGGCGAATGTACGCAGTGCGGCTTCCCCAATCGGGGGGCGCGTGCTGAACATGACAAAGAGCACGATGCCAATCATAAGGAAGCCCAGGATTTTCATAACAAGGTCGGTAACGCTTTTTGCGTCTTTGAAAACAAAAATGGCAATGCCCAAAAGGCCGCAAATCCAGTAGCCCAATTCCACCGGAACATTTGCCATTGCGTTAAGCCCCATTGCCGCCCCGCCGACATTGCCAATGTTAAAGGCCAGCCCGCCCAGGCCGACGAGAAATGCCAAGAAGTAGCCAAGCCCCGGCAGAACTTTGTTTGCGATGTCCTGCCCGCGCATACCGGAAACGCAAATAATCCGCCAGACGTTAATTTGCACGCCAAGCCCCAGAATAACCGAGATTAAAATGATAAACCCGTGGCTTGCCCCGTGCGCCGCCGTAAAGTTTGCCGTTTGGTTCAAAAACCCCGGCCCTATGGCGGATATTCCCATAAGAAAGGCCGCCCCCAACAGTATCCGCGCTTTGGATTTTTCCGCGCTGATGTTTTTATCGCCCATAAATAAAGTGCCTCCAATTTAATATAATCCGATTGTAGCACAAAAAGCGAAGCTTCGCAATGCACCGCATTGCGCACAATAGCGCACTATATGCCGTACATCTTCATCATTAGCCGCTCTATTTTTTCCAAATCCGGCTCGGCCGGCAGGCTTGTGTATTTTGCCGCAAGCTCAAACTTTTGTTTGAAGTCCTTGGCAAGATCGAAAATTTCATCAAAGGGGATTTTTCCGCCGCGAATATCCATTAAAAGGCCGTGTTCGGCTTTTCGCCTTGTAATTACCCCCTTGCCGGCCAGAATATCCGTTCCTGTTGCCAAAAGCCGGATCAAGTGCATTGCGTGTTTGAAAAGCCCCTGCTCGCTTTTCTTTTTGTTCCGGTACGTTAGCTTGTTGTATGTTTTTATGATGTTTGCAAGCTCGTTATAAATTCCCGCAAAGTCGCTTATGGGATAATTTTTCAGCGTTATGTCAAATTTAAGTTCGTCTTCATCGCCGTATATGCTGATTGCGCCGCCGGGGAATTCCGTATACTTTTGTTGGAAGTGGCTTATTTGCGAGGAAAGCACAGCCTGCAAATGCTGTTGGCGTTCTTCGCTTGTGTAGCTGTCATGGCAAAGCGCGTTTCGCAGCCGGTGCAGTTGTGCAAGGGCGTAATTGCCAAAACTGTCCGCGACACGTTTGGATAAAAACAAGTCGGTGTTATCGCGTAACAGCTTGCCATGCTCTGTCGCCAGCACAATGCTTTCTTCTTCCACCCCAAGAAGCTCTATCGCATTGGGGTTCCCCTTTGACAAAAGTTCTGCGAACTTTTTTATGCCATAGATCACAGTGTCCGTCGGCAAATCCTCGAACTGCTCGAAGGATTTTAGCCCGTAGATGTATTTGTCGCTTTCTCGCAACACCCCGCGAAGATCGTAATCGCTGTTTTCCGTGGAAGTGCCGTAAGCGTGAGAGCCGGATAACGTCAGGTAAATGATGTTTTGCAAGTCGGGGTTTGTTTTGATAAATGCGTATTCGCTTTTTTCCAGCAAGCCTTTCATTTCCACACATCCTCGATTATACTGCGAAAAACTTCGTCAACGGAATCGTAGTTTTTGTTTTTTGTATGCGACATTTCTTTAAGCTGACGCTCGAACTTTGCCAGCTCTTCTTGGAAGTAGCCGGCAAGGGGTTCAAACCTTGGGATTAGATCGTGCTCCTTTGCCGCCATTTTACGCTCCGTCAACTCCTGTATGGCGGATAAAACATCCGGCTTTATGTCAATTTCTGCCAGTGTTTTGTCGTATTCCATGTAGGGCATTTTTCTGTACTGCCAAATAAAGTTTAAGTTTGCGATTGGGCGCAGTATGTAAAAATACTTTTTTATTTTTGCCGTATCCGCATCGTTTACTTCCAAAAACATTTTTTTGGCAAGATTCAAATAGTGATAACTGATCGGTATCGGATTGAAAAAATCCGCCGCCAGTGTTTGCAGTTTTGCAAGGGTTGGCTCGTCGCGGATGTAAACCACGTTAGACGAAATCCATTCGTATATCGTAGCATTCGAGTTCATTATGTATTTTAACGCCCTGGAAATATCGTAGCCCCTTATGTCAAAAACCTCGTCAACGGCATATTCGATAAATTCTTTCCGTTCAAGCACCGACAAGTACCAGTCTTTTTGCCGGACATACAAAAAACGGCAGTCATAGTCCGCATTCGCAGAGGCAAAGCCCCAGCCGCGACTTCCCGACTCTATTGCCAGCGGTATTTTTACCCGGTAAGCGTTTTCTGTCTCGTGCAATTTTTGCAGTATCGCCGTGCGTATATTTTCGTCCATGTTTCAACCCCGTAATCCGCTCCAAACTTTCCGCCGATGCGCCGTGCCGCTACCGTGCGTCATAAGCCCTTGCAATTTCTTCGATGTCGTCCCCCCGGCAAAAACGCCGTTGCAAACCCTGCATTAGCCACATCGTTTTAAGCATACCGTATTTGCAGTAACGCCGCGCCGATGTTGTTATTTTGCCCTTTGCAAGCGCCAAACGGCAGCCGGCAGCCCTTGCGTCCAGCGACAATTTGTAGTCTTCCATTAAGGGGATTGTAGCATATCCGCCCAGTTTTGTAAACAGGGTTTTGCGCAAAAAAATACCTTGATCGCCAAATGCGATGTTAAAAAGCCGAGCGCGTAAATTGTTGGACAAAAAAGAAAATATGAACATTAAGGGATGGCGGCTGTCAAAGCGAATTGGAAAACAGCCAATATCGTAACCTTTTGCCAGCGCAGAGCGAATTTTGGAAAGCGGGTCGGCAGGGGGAATGCTGTCGGCATGGAGAAACCACAGGATGTCCCCGCCGGCAAGAGCCGCGCCGTGGTTCATTTGGTTTGCCCTTCCTTTTTCGGGCGAGCGTGTAACAAAAAAACCTTTTTGCTGCACTTGCGCGGCTGTGTTGTCGCCGCTTCCCCCGTCTACGATAATTATTTCGCAATGGTTTTTTATTGGCAATAAATGTTCAAGAAACGCTCCAATGTTGGCGCTTTCGTTATATACCGGCACAATAACAGAAATGGCGGTTTTATCCAAGCTGTCGCGCTCGTGCCTGTTAGGGGACATAGCGAGTGCCTATCTTGCAAGCCAACTTTTTCAAAACATTGCGTGTTTGTGGACATACGGAATCGCTCTCTTGCTTCAGCATTTCCACAAGTCTAAAAATATCATCCGGCTCGTCAATGTCCATTGTGCTGTCCCCTGTCGCGCAGGTTTTTCCTGCCGCCTTTGCCGCTTTCATCGTTTTTTCAAACACGGTTGAAATTCCGTACTTTAGAGTGAAAATGCTTTCGCATGGCTCTTTCATGCCAATAAGATAATAGCCGCCGTCTTCTGTCGGGCACAATACCATGTCGTTTGTTTCGAGTAACTCAAAAGCCTTGTCCAGCGCGGCGGAACGCAGCAAGGGCAGATCGCTTCCGACTAAGATACAGCGGGAATATCCCGTGGCTAAAGCCCGGCAGATTGCATTGTGCATTTTTTCCCCTATGCCTTTGCCCTGCTGCGGAAAAAACAGATGCGCCCCTGGGAGCAGGCGCGAAAGATCGTCCAAGTTGCCTTCCGGCGTATAACAAACAATAATATCGCAGTCGCCCTTCGCTTTTGTTAGCACCTGCCAAACATCCATAAGAAACGCGCTTTGCAAGAGACAGCATTCATCCATTGTAAACATCGGCAACAATCTTGTTTTTGTTTTGCCCGGAACGGGAATTCTTGTAAAAAGTATTATGGCGTTAGTTTTTTGCACTTTATCCTTCAACGCGCTTTCCATGCCCCCTTGCAAACCGGCTGTATGTTTCGTATACATGGTCTATGTATGAAATGCTGTCCTTCAAAATTGGCAGTCCGGCTTTTTTGCGCCCGCCTTGCCCTAACAAAAAACCGCTCTCCAGCGATTGCAAGTCGGGCGATATTTCGACGATATTTTCGTGGAACATTTGCGGGAAAAGCAATGCCGCCGCCGCATAAATATCCCACTTGTAAATACCGTCGTGGCCAAACACTTCGTTTTCCCGGCGGAACCAGTACTGCCCCTGTGAATGGAGCCACCTTAAAAAAGGTTCGTCGCTGTGTTCCATTTTATCAAAACGCTCCTTGGAAAACAAGGCATCAAGGCAATTATTGCCAGTAGCGATTTTAAGCGATGCCGCAGATTTTAACACATGGAAAGCAGCCCTGTGGTTGCAGGCAAAATTAAGCTCGTCCAATTGTTTGCCGCAAATTATTAAGGGTTCTGTAACGCCGCCCATTAGCGACAGCTCTGGAACCTTCTCAAAAAAATCAGCGTCCAATTGCCATGCGTGGTACAAATTTGTAAGAGAACCGATTGCCAAAATCGAAATTTCTCCGGGGAAACTATTTACAGTTTCTGCCAAAAAACGTGCGGCTTCGTTTTGCCCGGCTTCGCTTTCGTGCCCTTTCAACACAGGGATTGCCTCGCAGCCGATTTGCCGCATAAATTGAACTGTGTTAGGATAGATAACATCCAGCGTATTGTTGCCGAAGGTTGTGGTTACGCCAAGCAAGTCGCAAGCCCCGCTGCCCAACGAATAAATGATGGCCAGCCCGTCATCCAAATCACAGCCTTCAATGCCGAATGTGTTATCGCAGTCAATGATAAGTTTTTTCATAGGTCAACTCCGTTTTCAAAGTAGTCTTTTAGTATGCGCTCTAGAAACTCCGGCGCGATGTAAGTTTTGATTTTCTGAAAAGTGAAAGCGTCTTTCAACACACGCTGGGGGCTGTTGTATTCCACATAGGCCATTGAACACCAAGTTACGCCGCGCAAACAATTCATTACGAAGTACGGTTTGGTGTGTTTCCAAAGAACAGCCGGATCGTTATAAAGGCAAGATACGCCGCAATAACTTTCCAAAAACCCCTGAATTTCCGCCCTGCCAAGAATGCTGTCCGTTTTCCAGAGCGTGGTTGTAGGCGCAAGGAAATGGCCTAAATCCTGGCCGGGATAAGCGAAAATCGGTTTTTCCCAGTCAACCAGATTAGCCGCATTGTCATCCATCAAAAAATTGCCAGAGTTTAACTCCGTGTTTATTATACAGCGTTTTCCAGCGGAAATATCTGTCTCTTTGACAATGTTTTTTCCACGATCCAACAAAGCAGATAAAAGACGCTTTGTGTCGGTTGTGGCCAAACTGCTTTGCACATAACAGGCGGCCATTTCTTGGCACTCCTGCAAAACTGCGGCAAGCGGATTTTCAGGAGTCAGAAGATGAGTCTTTTCGGGAATGTCGAGATTATGTATGCCGGCAAGGCATTGCGCCGCAAGCTCAAGATCGTGTTCGTACTTCAAAGAACGGCCGGGGATAAAATTCATAACAAGAAAGCCATAGGGAATGGCGGTCTTTGTGTCATCTATATAGAGCGGCTTGGGAGTCCTGCCGCTTGCTTCAAGCAGGCGCAAGGCTTCGAACTCGTAGCGTACTTGGTTGTCTAGATGCATTTGACTGCCCATTGGTATACGCATAACGAGTTTTTCCCCGGTGCCGGGATGAAGAAGCAAATAGTTCATGTTATACTCCCCGTGGGCTAACATTTGCAAGTAAATTTGATCGCCTAAATTTATACCCAGAAAGTCGCAAAACGCCTCGGACTTTGTGATTGGCGATAAGTCAATATCCATTAGATTTTCCTCCGTCATGATTTTTTTTAGCCGAAAATTCGGCTTTGGGCAAAATATGTCCGGCTCCTTCTGCCGCTTTGATATATGCGTTTTCGCCGGGAAGCAGACTTCCATCGGCAGAGTTCAGCCGAAGTTCGCATTGAGCCGAACTGTTGTTTGTAATTACACGGTATGTTGTTGTTCTTCCCTTGAAAATTTTTTCCAATATCGAACATGGCACCCAGCCTTCGTTTTTTTCTCGGCTAATGTGCAAGTGATCCCAACGCAGCATAAGGCAGGCCTCGTTACTCGCAATAGCGTTCGCATCAAAGTTGCCAAAAATGCAGGAAAACTTTCCGGCACTAAGGTTCCCTTCGACATAGTTCGCTTCCCCTACAAAATTTGCCACCTGCATTGATGCCGGGCGGCAGTAAATTTCTTGCGGCTGGTCGAATTGGCGTATGCGACCGTCCAATATAACTGCTACTCTGTGCGACAGCATAAAAGCCTCCTCTTTATCGTGCGTAACAAGCAGGGTTGTTATGCCAAGTTTGCGTTGCATATTTAATACGAACTCGCGCATGACATCCTTTAGCCCTGAGTCCAAATTGCTGAACGGTTCATCCAAAAGAAGCAAGTTCGGCTCTAGCACACAAGCGCGAGCAAGAGCCACACGCTGTTTCTGCCCGCCAGAAAGTTCCCGTGGATAATTGCCGGCCTTATCTGCGATTTGCATAACTTCTGCTATGTAACTAAATTTTTCGGCACGTTCAATACGGCTTGCTTTACGCACCTCAAGACCAAATTCGACATTCTGCCTAACAGTCATATGCGGAAACAGGCCATAATCCTGAAATACAATAACAGCCCCTCTATTGCGTGCAGGAATATTATAACAGTTTTTGCCCCCAATGTATATACTGCCATTGGTTGGCATCTCAAGGCCGGCAATCAATTTTAACAGAGTTGTCTTGCCGCAACCAGAGGGGCCTAGTATCGAAACAAACTCTCCTTTGCCGATGTTCATGGATATATCGGCAAGAACTTGGTTTTTTCCAAAATACTTGTCTACATTTTCAATGCAAAGCTCTGCCAAAATTTTCCCCCGTTATTTTAACGCCGCTTTATACTTGATACACGTTTTTGAAGTTGTAATAACGGCGCACGATGCCTTCGATAAGAGCCAAGGACAAAAAAGATGTTGCAAGTAAAAGCACGCTGTAAACCGCTGCAAAATGCGTTTCCGCCCCGCGAATAAGCGGAACCATTAGTATCGTTATAGTAATTACCCGCCCGCCGCCTATTATAAAAGTTGTAATGTATTGCGCTATGGAAATGCTAAAGCCAAGCATCCCGGCCGCAAGTATGCCAGGCATTATTCTGGGTAATGTTACACGCAAAAATATAAAAAACGGCGATGCCCCTAAAACTTTTGCCTGCTGTTCAAGCTCTTCTCCCAGTATTTCGTACATATTTGTCAAAATGCGTATGGAATACGGCACTGCAAACAATGTGTGCATAATAGCCACGCCAAACAATGTGCCGGCTAAGCCAAGTCTAATCATTGAAATATGTATGCCAATGATTAACGCTATGCCAGGCACGACTATCGGCACAAGTACCAGCATACGCACAAAGCCCTTACCCCAAAAACTGCGTTGCGCTAGGGCTTTAGCCGCCGGGATTGCTATCGCAAGCGAAAGCAGCACGGTAAGTATCCCCAGCAAGACTGTGGTAAGGGCGGCATTGAGAGTGTTTGTATCACCTAACACACTGGCAAAAAATTCCAGCGACATTCTTTCTGGCAGTAGCGCCGGGTAAGGCCAAAAGTTGCTTGTGGCAAGAACGAATAACAACCAAAGCGGCATACAGCTTAGATACACGCACAGGTAGAAAAATATTTTTGCAAATTTGCCGCTGGACGATTTGTATTTAAGCACTAAAACGCCCTCCCTTCAAGCCCTAGCTTTGACAGACGCGTTAAAAGACAGGCGTACAGTCCGATTAGGCAAAGCGAGATGAACGAAATAATCACGCTCATGGCCATTGCCGGCGGCCTTGTTCCATGAACCGGGCTTGAATAGTCTATGTAGGCCAAAACCGGCAGGGTGTGCCTTGCAGGACTGCCCATTAAAAACGGAACTTCAAACGCGCCAAAGGCAAATGCAAATGTAATAAGAAATGCGGATAAAATACTTGGAGCCAACATTGGCAGCGTAACGCGAAAAAGCGTCTGGCGCGCGCTGGCTCCAAGGTTTTGGGCAACCTGTATGTATGTTGAATTTAGGCTTCTAAGCGCGGCAAAAACCATAAGCGCGACAAATGGAACCTGTTTGTAAAGGTATACCAGTATTATGCCGATACCCGCACGATCATTAACAAGAAGCGGGAAATTGTGAGGGTTGTCTATTATGCCAAGCGCAAAGGCCATTCTTGACAATGTGCCTGTTTGAAAAAAAATGTTGAAGATCAAGATAACCACAATAATATGCGGCATTATTATCGGGATTTTATACAGGCTAAAGTGGAGCTTATCCCCCATGCGCGATTTTTGCACTGCGAATGCCACAATTACCCCAAGCAATACAGACAAAAAAGATGATAAAAGAGCGATATACAGCGTATAAGAAAGGGCGTTTGTAAAACGAGAGCTTTGCAACACTTGCAAGTAGTACTGAAATGTTAGCTCGTACATTCCAAACACCGGCAAGTAGCCCAAGCTCTGCATTATCGCTTGGGCTAGCCCGCCTACAAAGATCGCGCCCATTATAAGCAAGAAGGGGAATACATACAAATACGGCAACAACATTTTAGCGACACTCACAAGGCATTAGTTCCCCAGAACGTGCTCAATCCAGAGCCGGTCAATAATGGGAATCTTTGCCGCCGCAACTTCCGGCACCCGGTGCGCCAAAAGAACATCGGCAGGAAGTATACCGCCACCGTTGTCTATGCTTTCAAGCATTGCGCGTTGCTGGGCTGTAAGCCGCTCAACATCGAAGACCGGCAAGTCGCCCCAGTTACGCGCATCGTACTTGGTTATCTGCATTTCCGCGCTTATAATGTGGCTGATTAACGATAACGCCCCTTCTACGTTTGGCGCGTTAAAAGGGATTGCCACATAGTGAGTGTTGCCAATGTTGCCATTGTCAAAGACAAATGTCATTACCGTGTCCGGGAAAGAGCCGTCCTGAATTCCCTGCGCGGCATGAAGCGGGGTATAGCTGATCGTAAACAGGATAAGGCCGTCCACGAACATTTGTCTAAGCGCCGCCGTGCTGGTTGGGAATGTTTGCCCCTGTTGCCAAAGATACGGATTAAGTTCGACCAAAAAATCAAGAGCCGGCCTTATCACTTCATAAATAGCCGCTTCATCCACAGGGGCGTTGTTTATTGCGTCAAAACCTACAATCTCGTAGATAATGTTTCGCACAAAGGCACTGCCTGTAAAATCCGGCGGGGCCGTGTAAGTTATCATACCGGGGAACTGTCTTGCCAGATCAAGCAGTTCGGCGGCACTGCTTGGGAAGCTGTCCAGCACTGCCGTGTCGCCAACAAAGACAAGCTGTGCCCGGCCAAATGGCACGGACATTCCCCCGATAGGCGTTCCAAAGTCGAAATGCAAATCAGGATCATCCGGGTTAAGATACACGGTGTAATTTGCAACCCGATCCACAATGGGGCCGTAGATCAAATTTGCATTTAGGGCAAAATAAAAATTTTCGCCGTTGATCCACATAACATCAATGTCGCCGGATGAAACGCCGCCCATTCTTTGCGCCAGCAACATATTAAGAATATCGCTTATGTCCATTGGCACGCGCACAAGGTTTAGCCCGTAACGCTCGTAGAAACTGGGAGCCAGGACATTGTCTATCCAGCCGTTGACTGCGGGGCTTCCGCCCCATCCGTAGAATCTGACAGTATTCTCCGCCGCAACTTGTCCGCCGTCTCTGGAGCACCCCGCCATAAACATCATAACGCTGGCAATCAGCGCAAATGCTAAAACGCATTTCTTCATAAAATTTCCTCCACTGGTAGAAATTCTACCGCCGAACTTGCCGGCGGTAAAAACTTAAAACTGGTGCATTTAAGGAAACGCTGATTAGCTTCGAGTTAATCAGCGTTTCCTTAATCCTTGATCTTAATGCCCTTTTTCTTTGCGATGTACTTTGGAATGAGAGAGACAAGAAAAAGAATTGCGCCGGCAATTGCGAACTGGATCAAAAGCGTGGTTATCGGCTGGCCTGCTACAATTTGCCCTGCCATAAAAGCATAGATAAATGCGCCGGGAGCCATTGTAATAAACGATACGCCCGCAAAAACCATTACATTTATGGGGGTTAGCCCGTAAATGTAATTTTGGACATTGTAGGGAAAAACCGGCACCAATCGGGTCAAAATAAGAAAGCTTACGCCGTTTTCCTTAAAGCCGTCATCAATTTTTTTGAAAAAAGGACTGTCCTTAAATTTGTTGACAATCATATCCCTTGCGACATAACGCGCAACAATGAACGCCACAGTAGCACCCACTGTCGCCGCAACAAGGGATAAAATTCCGCCTAACACCGAACCGAATGTTACCCCTGCTATGAGCGTAAAGGGAAATGCCGGAAGCATGAACACTGCCGCCAATACATACACAACTAAGAAAACAAGGTACCCGACAAGGCCAAGCGATTGAAACCACGCCTGCATCGCCTGAATGTCCTGTATCCTTTCTGTTAGCCCGAAGTGGTTCGCCGCAAAAAACACTATCGCAATAACTGCGACAAGTATTATAATCTTGACAAGCCCCCCTTTCTTTTTTTCCGGTGCGTTATCTGTTTTTTCTGTCATCGTTGTCCGCCTCCTTAACTCATAGCCGACTTTATCAGCTTTTTGCTTTTGTAACGATTGCCCCATGCTTTAAGCGGGTTCGCCAAGACATTTTCTGGCGGGAGCGAATTTGCATATACGACATCGCCAAACACAAGGTCTAAGATATGCCAGGCCTTGCCGCCGCCCTGCAACATTGACGATCTGCACGCCGCGCAGTACACAGCGATTTGCGGCGTTGTAAAGTCTTCGACACGGCGCTTCATTACACGCGCCGCCACTTTTGGATTGGCCGGCCCGACCATGCCGCCAAAGCCGCAGCAACGCGCCTTTTCCTTGGTGTAACCGCCAGCCGGCTCCGTCCACTTGTAACCAAGCTCGGTAAGTATCCAGCGTATACCGTCATGTATGCCCTTGTAATCGCGCACCGAGCATGAGTCATGCACGGAAATAACAGCATCGCTTTTTGCCGCCTTGCCCACAAGCTCTTTGGGAAGACCGATCTGCGGCAAAAGCTCCCACAAAGACGTGGTTTTGTAATCGTGGCTTTTTTTGAGCGTTTTCATGCAACTTTGGCAGGCTACAATAACCTCGTCGGCCTCGCAATACTTTATGTCGTCTACAAGGCTTTGAAAACGCTCCTCGAACAGGGCGGCCTGCCCTACCGCCTGCGTGGGCTTGCCGCAACATTTTTGTACGACAGAAAGGTCTGGATATATGTTGCGTAAATGTTTTACGACAGCCTCGACGTTTTTCGGGTTATACGACGGTAGTGCGCAGCCCGGTAAAAATGCTTTTCTTGTTGCCATTATTTTTTGCCTCCCTTCATTCTAACTGTGAAAAACTTGGAGAACCCAAGCTTTTGGTGCATCTTGATAGCCTTGTGCCCCGGCATTGGAGATTCCCCGCCGTTAGCTTTTACCATTTCCTTGCGGAAAGCTCCGAAAAGTTCTGCGAATTTAAATTCTTTCGGACAAACCAAAGTGCATTGGTCGCACATATTGCATGAATAAGCGATCAATGGCTCGAAGTTTCCGTCTTGCAGGAATTTTTGGAACAGCTCTCCCGGATAAAGCGTAAAATCGTTAAGCATAATGCACTCTGTCATACATTTTTTACACTCGCATTCAAAGCAACGCTTGCTTTCCTCTGTGGCAGCGGCGGAATCGAAGCCCAAGTCGCATTCGACAAAACTCTTGACACGCTCTTTTGGATCGAGCATTCTTGTATGTTTACGCGGCAAGTCGGCCGCATCCGCCGGCAGGGGTATGTCCAGCGTGCTTTTGAAGTGCCATTCGCTGTCAATGTCGCGCTCGGACAAAAGGTCGCGGCCGGCAAGAAAACGGTTAGCTGAAATCGCCGCCTTGCGGCCAAGCGCCATTGCTTCTACGACTATGGTCGCTCCGGCGCAATCTCCGGCGACAAACACTTTGTCGATAGCGGTTTTCATCGTTTGTTTGTCCGAGGCATAACGCCCGCCACCGCCTTGCTGCAACTTTCCGCCTGTTACATCCTGCACAAGTTGTCCTGTTGCAAAAACCAGCGTGTCGCAACTCATCTCTTTTGTTTGGATGCCGTAAGACGGGTTGAATTTGCCGTCCGCTCCGAATACGGATACGCACTCCTTCAGTTTTATTCCGCTAACATTTCCATCGGAGTTTAGCACTTCTTCTACGCCCCAGCCGCAGTGGAACTCGATGCCTTCTTCCAACGCGCCTTCCTGTTCGTGTTTGCTAGCCGGCAATTGCTCGCTTTTTTCTAGCGATACAAGTGCTACTTTTTCCGCGCCGAGCCGCAAGGCAGATCGGGCGCAGTCCATTGCGACATCGCCGCCGCCGATTATGATATAATTTTTACCAGCGCCGGCTTTGAATTTGCGAAGCGAAACATCGCGTAGAAAGTCCGCCGCGTTTGTAACGCCCGCGCACTCGCTTCCTTTGACAGGCGGCACAAAACCTTTGTGTGCGCCGTTTGCAACGATAACGACATCGTTGTTTTTTACAAGATCGTCAAACGAAACATCCTTGCCCACTTCTACGCCAAGCTGGACTTTAATTCCAAGTTTGGAAAGATATGTGTACTCAAAGTCGATCACCCGGCGCGGCAGGCGGTATTCGGGAATGCCCACGCGCATCATGCCGCCGACATGGGGCAGTTTTTCGTAAACCGTTACTTCGTGTCCTTCTTTTGCAAGATCGATTGCGGCCTGCGCCCCGGCCGGCCCCGCGCCAATTATGGCGGCTTTTTTCCCGCTGGCCGGCTTCCTGGAAGCGTCCCACAGCTTTTCATCGTCGGCTTTGTCGGCTGCAAATCTTTTAAGAGCCGCAATCGCGATTGGCTGGTGATATTCGCTTTCCCTGCGACAGTCGGTTTCGCAAGGATGGGCGCAAATTCTGCCCAAAGTGCCCGGCAAAAACACCTTTTCGCGGATTTTAAGCACAGCATCCGACAGCTTGTTTTCGCCGATCAGTTTCACATACCCGGTTGCATCTGTGTGCATAGGGCAACGTGCGGTGCAAAAAGACGGGTGAGTTCCCTGACAATCTTTTGCTATTTTTCCCGCAATTTCCATGATGTTTGCATCATATCCCATAACAATTTTACCTCCTAATGTTTTTCATACAGCCAGCCGGCAGTAAAGCAGGACTGGCGTATGCTGTTATTAAGGGAACGCTGATTAACTCGAAGCTAATCAGCGTTTCCTTATGCATTTGCTCATTTCATTGCGCAAAATGCGGGTAAGAACGATGATTAAATCCTCGATGGGATTTAATCATCGTTTCCTTAAATGGGGCGGCCGTTGTCGCTCCATTCTTCAGTCAATTCTAAAATTTCAGGCCAGCGGCCTCCGCTTGCGCTGGAAGCCGCGAAAGACCATTCGATCCACGAGCCGTCATAGTTAAGAACATTTTCGATGCCAAGCACATCGGTAAGCACCATTTGCGTATGCGCGGAGCGGACGCCAGACTGACAAAAAACTATAACATTTCTGCCGGCGATAACATCTTCAAAAATCCTTTCAAGCTCTTCTCTTGGCCGTATTACATTGTTGTCCAGAGCCTCGCTCCAATCGATGTGTACCGCTCCGCGAATTCTGCCGGTGCCAAAAGCGCCGCTGGAAGAGCCGGTTCTGCGCCCTTCAAACTCTGCCTGCGTCCTTGTGTCGATCACAATCCATTCATCCGGGTTTCGTAGAGCTTCTACCACTTGATACATTGTCGCATCGAAACGTTCTGGCGTGTATGACGGCGCTCTAAAATCGCTTTGATGCGCGACACCGGACAAACGCGTACCCCGGCCTGTGGGGTGGCCTGCGGCAATCCATGCGTTTATGCCGCCGTCAAGATAGTACACATTGTTTTCTAAGCCGAGCATTCTAAGTTGAAAAACAAAGCGTGCGGCATCGTGCATTGCATCCGCCGCGTACACGACTATTCTAGAATCCATTGTTACGCCGGCTCTGGAAAGAAGGTCTTCCATGTCCTGTTGCGAATTGCGAAACCCTGATATTTCCGGTGCGATAGACCCCGGATTGTTTTCGCCGCTGTAATCGCCGCGCCACACAAGATAAGAACCTTCGATTGGCCTTGCCGCCGTGCTGAACGGAACAAGCGCGGCGGTGGGGTTTATCACGCCGATAAGTACAAGCTCCGGGTCTCCGTTGTCAACAAGCGATCTAAGCTGATCCGCGCTTATGATTCCGCCTGAAGGCACTTCCGACAAAACACCTGCGGCGGTTGACACCGGGACAGGCCCTCCCCTGCCACAGCCTGCCAAAAGCACGGCAAGCGCCAAAACCGACAGCAACAAATACTTGTTTGCGTTTTTCATAACTTTCTCCCTATTAAATGCGTTGTATCGCCGTTTACAAACGACAAAAACCCCAAGCCCAAACTGCTGCCGGATGACATCCGGGGGCTGGATAAAAGCCCAGTCTGGTGCGAAAGGTTGTTTTTTTGCGAAAGATTGAAGAGAAGACTGTTTTGGTTGTGAAACTTACTAGATCGTCTTGGATCGCACGGGGGGGGGGGGGG
>WRKI01000346.1 GCA_009778155.1 Spirochaetota bacterium | reverse complement strand
GCCGCCCGTTCTGGCCTTGCCCGACGGCCGGCGGCAAGATGTTTGCTTCGGGGAATGCCGCCGGCGAAGCGGCGGCTTCGGTAGAAGCCGCCGCTTCCGTAGGAGCCGCGGACGCCGCCATGCTGGCCAGAATCGCTTCATAACCTTGAGCATCGCCGCTTTGCGCCCCCAGCAATTGGGAGGCATTGCTCACAGGGGGCAAAACCCTGCCCGCCCCGGCAAAGGTGCGCGGCCAAGAGCCGCTGTCCAGCCGGGTAAGGATTACGCCGGTTTGCGCCCCTATCGAAGCGGAATGTATAAACACCCCGTTTCCGACATAGATGCCCGCATGGGTAATCGCGTTGGAGTTGCCGGTTCTAAAAAAAAGCATATCCCCCGGTTGCGCCATGCTCATGGGGATTCTTTCCGTCCATGCGTACTGCGCCCTTGAAGTGCGCGGCACGGAAATCCCCAAAGAACCCATAAAACTGACATACACAAACCCGGAGCAATCCAGCCCCCGGCGGTCTTTGCCTCCAAAACGGTAGGGAGTCCCCAGATAGGACATGGCGACAGAAAGAATTTTCTGCCGCGCTTCCATAAAAGCCCGTTCCCTCTCCGCAGGCGATGCCATTGGGCTTGGAGCCGCGATAAAGCCGCTTTGGACAGGCGCGGCAAAGCCCCCGTATAAAGAGCTGAAAATCAAAATGGCGAAAAAGGCCGCCCTTTTTCTGATGCCGAAAAAAGATGTCATAGTGCTTTTATTATAAGCCATAAATCTCCGGCTGGCAACGATTTTTTTTATTTTTTTTTTGATTGAGGCCGGCGAAAGTATTGACAAAAAGCGTGTAAAAATTGTAGAATGTTATTGGTTGTTTAATGCGGGGATATAGCTCAGTTGGTAGAGCGATTGGTTCGCAATCAATAGGCCAGGGGTTCGAATCCCCTTATCTCCATAAGAAGCACTGGTAAGCGTCGGGCTAATCAGTGCTTTTTTACTTTTTCCCCGCCGGCTTTTATGATAACTTCCCACTGGGTAACAATCATCCCCAGAAGCATTAGGGCAAAGCCCAGCAAACTCTGTGCGCCGATTCTTTCGGAAAGCAAAAGCACGCCGCCAAGTGCGGCAAAACTGCCTTCCAAGCAAAGGATTATCGTGGCGTGCGCCGGCGGGGCTTCGCGCTGGGCGATTACTTGCAGGGTGTAGGCGATTCCGACGGAAACAAGCCCGCCGTACAGGATTGTTACTAGCGCCCCCGCCGGCAGGCCGCCTCCGCCTTGGGTCAGGCTTTCCAGAAGGGCGGGAAAGGGCAGCCATGTAAAAAGGCCTATTTCCAGCCAAGAATAATCGATGCCGGCTATTATTGCGGCAAGGTAAGGCTCCAAAAAAAACGCGCCGGCCAGCGCAAAAAAGCCGCAAACGACGAACTGCCCTGCGGAAAGCTCCACCGGGTCGAGCCTTTGCCCCACGCTTTCTTTGCCGCCATGCTGGGAGGGTGCACCTTGAACCAAGCGGTCGATAAGAAGCACATGGGCAGCCCAAAAAAACGCGCTTATGATAATGATGATGTCGCCGGGGTTCATTTGCCCGAAGCCGTGGCTGCCGCCCTGGCCGCTGCCGGCGGTGCTGATAAAGTAAAGGCCGGTAATCGTAAAGAGACAGCCGAGCCATGTCGCTTTGCCGGTTTTTCTTCCAAGGAAGATTCCGAAGATTGGGGTTAATACCACATAAAGCCCCGTGATAAACCCCGCATGGCCTGCCGTGGTGAACATTATCCCAAGTTGCTGCAAAAGGACGGCGACAAAAAGGCAGGCCCCGGCAGCAAAGGACGGCATTAAAAGGCCGCGCAGGGGGGCGGCCGATATGCCTTTTTTCCGTCTTACGACAATGAAGGGCAAGAGGGGGAGTGTGCCTAAAAGAAAACGTATGCCGTTAAAGGCAAAGGGGCCGATATGCTCCATGCCGGCACGCTGGGCGACAAAGCCGAAGCCCCAGATGCACGCGGTAATAAGAAGCAATATGTCGGCTTTGAGGGCTTTCGAGTTCATCTATCTTAGGATTGATTCTTCGGGGATGCGGTTCTTTTTTCTAGAGCCAGTCTTAATACCGCTTCCAGCGTTGCGAGTGCCGCTTGCCAGCGAACCTCGTTCCGGGAGCCTTCAAAACGGAACTCTTGCGCGGCGGCCAATGCCGGCACGGCTCCGCTTGCGTCCCGCTCGGCGATTGCGACCCAGACGGTTCCCACCGGGGTGGGGCTTCCGTCGCCGTCCGGCCCGGCAAGCCCTGTTACGGCGGCGGCAATTTTTGCGCCGCTTTTTTCCAGCGCCCCCAGAGCCATGTCGCAGGCGCATTCCCTGCTGACAAGCCCGAAACGCTCCAGCCGGCGGCGGTCAAGGCCAAGCATTGCGACCTTCGCTTCCGGTGTATAACACACAAACGAACCCCACAAAACGGCCGAGGCTCCCGGAACCTGCGCCAGAAAACTTGCCGCAAGCCCGGCCGTGCAAGACTCCGCCAAAACAAGCGTGCCGGCTCCAGCTTTGAGAAAATCGATTATCTTTCCGGACAAAGAGCTTAGGTCGTCGCGTTCAATTTCTTTCACTGACACGTTGGAAATCAGCCTTTATTTCCTCGATTGGTCTTGAAAAAATCTCGACCTCTTTGCCGGCGCTGGTCATGTTGCAGCGGCCTTCGAAAATTACCCCGTCGGCAATGCGAAGCCGGGCGGCCTTTAAATTGCCGCGAACAACGGAGCCGCTCATCATATCGACTTTGTCGTCTGCAAAGATCGCCCCGCTTACCGTCCCGAAAACCGTAAGCGAACTTACCGTAATGCTGTCGGCTTCGACCACCGCGTCTTTATCTACAATAAGGGTCCCGGTAGCTTCAATCGTTCCCTTAAACTTGCCCTGTATGAGCAAAGTTGTTTCAAATTTAAGCACGCCGTTAAATCTCGTGGCTTTGCCAAAAACCACCACATCGGGATTATCCCTGTTTTTCCTTTCCTGCTTGTTCAATCTCGCTCCTTTGCATCCTTGCTCTTTTGCTTCTATATTATCGTTTTTTTTTCTTACGGTTTTCCTTGCCGCGCCCGCCGCGCTCGTCTTGCCGGGGCGGCTTTGCCTTTATCGTTTTTTTTCCGTGCCCGGCCTGATTCACTATACTGTAAGCCGCCCCAAAAAGCAACAGGCCAATCGCCAATATTGCAAAAAATACGCCAAAATAATCCCCAAAACGAGTGTAAAGGGTGTCCCGGCGCGCAAGGGGGATTTGGGCGTTGAGCCAGGCCTCTTCAAAAGGCGGAGCCATTGCCAAAATCCTGCCCGCCGGGTCAATCGCCGCCGTTTGCCCCGATGCCGTGGAGCGCACCATAGGCCGCCGGTTTTCCACCGCCCGAAAGACCGCATTTTTAAGCTGTTGGTTTTGCGAAGAAAGCGATCCTGCCCAAGCCATGTTGGAAAGGTTTACAAGAACGTCGGCGCCGGCAAGCACGAACTCTCTGGAAAGATCGCCGAAGCTGTCTTCAAAACAGATGGGGGTGGAAAAGGTAAAGCCCGGCCCTTGAAAGACCGTCCGTTCCGTGCCGCTGTGCCAAAAGTGGGTGTCGGCGTTGACAAGAAAGTTGTAGATGCGTGGAAATTGCTGGCGAAAGGGAAAGTGCTCGGTAAAGGGGACAAGGCGGATTTTGCGATAAACTTCTATTATATTGCTGCGCTCGAAAAGCAGGGCGGCGTTAAAGTTGACTTGAAAGTTTTCATGGGGGTTGGGGTTCAAGTCCGGGTCGCGCCGGCCGTCATCGTTGCCTATGACAAAGGGCACGTCTTGTCTGTCAAGGAAGTCGAGGAGGTCGCTGACGAGCGCCCACGATGCGGGGTCTGTCCGATATGTTTGATGCCAGTGGATTCTGGGGACAAAGGCGGTCTCCGGCCACACGACCATTTGCGGCCGGGGGTAGGCGGCCAGCGCCTCTTCTGATAGCCGGCTTAAAACGTCAAAGTCCAGGCGGTACTCGGCCATTACCTGCCAAAAGGTTTCCGCATGGGAGGGCGCCCAAGGGTCTGTGTTGGGCTGGATTAGGGCGATGGTCGCGACCGGGTAGTCGGAAAAGTCGGTGTCGGCGGCGAGGCCGAAGCCAAGGGTGGCGGCAAAGGCGGCCAGCCAAGCGACGGCGGCTTTTTTTTCCTTGCTGAAAAAGTCCTGTATGTGCCGGCCCGCGGCGGCAAGGCTGTCGGCGACGGCGGCTGTGGAAAAACGCCAGTCTTTTAAGGCCCCGGCAAGCCAGGCCGAGGGAAAGACGACAAGGGCGGAAACGCCCCACACGCCGGTAAGGCTTGCGATTTGGATTATGGGGATCATGCGCCACTGGGAGTAGCCGATTATGCCGAAGGCGTAGCCCAAGAAGCCCAGGGTGCGCAGGTATTCGTAAGCGACCCAGATTATCCAAAAAACGATGTAGTACCGGCGGGGAAAATATATGACCGCCAGTTTTAGCGCGAAAAAGACGGCGGCCAGATAAAACATATAGACGCTGCTGACGGCGACCCCGGCCAAGGGGTGAAAGGCTGTCAGCCAATAGTTAAAAAGCCCGTAAGCGATGTAAGAATAGATTGCGCCCCAGCCGATGCTGGCAAGGAGGTTTACCCTGCAAACCAGCACGAAGATGGGGATAAGGGCAAACCAAGCGAGAAAGGGGATGCCGTACTCGGCCACGGGGTTGGGGAAAGAACCAGCGAAGAGGACTGCCGCCAGAACGACAAGTCCTAGATGGGTAAAAACCGTTTTTATCCAAGCCCTTTTTTCTGCCATAATTTTACTCTAGCTCTGCTTCATCACTTAACGCCTTTATAGAATCTTTCAGTTTGTTTCCCGGCCGAAAAACAACCGCGCTGTAAGGGCGCGTGGGGATTAATTCGCCGGTTCTGGGGTTGCGGGCTTTTGACCGGCCTTTCCGCATTTTAACTTTGAAAGTCCCGAAGCCCCTAAGCTCGATGTCCTCGTGGCGCAGCAATGCATCTTTGATTTCGTTCAGACACATTTCAACCATGTTGCGAACCGCTGTGCGATCTAGCTGTGTTTTTTCATAGATAGCATCAACAATGCTGGATTTAGTAAACTTTTTTGACTTCATGACCCCGCCAAGTTTTGTCGAAATATGGTTGCGAGAAATTCCCAAAGGAAGCACTTATTAAATCCCACCGAGGATTTAATAAGTGCCTCTTACCCGCATTTTGCGCAATGAAATGAGCAAGATGCATCGGACTAAAGTCCGCAGGAAACGCTGATTAGCTTCGAGTTAATCAGCGTTTCCCTAAGGAAACAATGACTCCAATCGAGGCCACGGGCTAGTAAAATCCGAAAAACCCTGCGGAAAAACCCGCAGGAAACTCCGCCAGCGCCGAATTAATCAGTATTTCCCTAAAAACCCCGGCCTGTCTGCGTTTTGCAGTCTGCAAATTGCAGTTTGCAAATTGCAAGACAGGCTTGGGTTTTTAGAAAATCACTTATTGCGCCGCTTTTATTTTGTTGTAAAAACGCTGCATTCTTGATTTTTTGCGTGCCGCCGCGTTTTTAGGTATTATGCCCTTTCCTGCCGCAGTGTCCAGTTTTTTTACCATTTCTCTTAATGCCGTGTCGGCACTGGAAAAATCTTTTTTGTTTACCAACGCTACGAACTTTTTAACGCTGGTTCTTACCGCGCTTTTTGCCGACTTGTTGCGCAAACGACGCTCTTCGCTTTGCCTATGCCGTTTTTCGGCCGAACTTCTTCCTGCCAAGGAAACCCCCAAGATTATTGTTTTTTTCTTCTATTATAAGGCTTGTTTTCAAACTTGCCCTACAAAACTTATTTGCCAAACGGGCTTCCGTGCGCCGCCAAAACGCCCGCACGGACTGCCCGGCTCCCGCGCCTTACTTGAAATCCGAAGGCCGCCTTTCAAGCCGCTTGCATTTTTCGCATTCGGCAATGTTTTTAACCTTGCCGCTCTCGAAAAGGGTTTTCATTTTAACTTCGCCCCCGCAGGAACAAAAGAATTTTTGCGTCGCACTTGACGTACGGCTGTTTTTGCTAGCTTGAGCCATATCTCCTCCTAAAAATCAGTGTAAAAATCCGCCGTCTTAGGGCGCGCCTTGAGGCACGCCCTAGGCGTTTCCGTATAACGGGCTTATCCGGGAACCCGATTGGCTGTCAAACAGCTCTAATTATAGAAAAATACCACAAAGGCTTATGTTTGTCAAGCACCGATGGGGCTTTTTCGGCCTGTTTTTGCGAATTTGCGGTTTTTTACCCCTGCCAAATCGAGTTTTGTAATTTCCCGCTGTTTATAATTATACAAAAACAAGCGGAAAATGTCAATTGCCCGCCTAAAATTAGAATTTTATTTTGCCGGGGGCTTGATTTTTTTTTGAAAAGCGTGCTATTATATAAAAAGAGACGTTAGTTAGCCCAGATGGTGGAATTGGTAGACACGCTGGTTTCAGGTACCAGTGCCGTTAAAAGCATGGAAGTTCGAGTCTTCTTCTGGGCAGAAAAGATTGAAGCTTTCGCACTTCTCGTCGCCCCGAAAGCCCGAAACAGGATGTTGAGGGGAGGTTTGGGGCTTTTTCCGGGTAAGCGGGGAGGGGAAAAATGGCGGAAGCTATTAAGGATATGTTCAACAAGCCGTTTTTTGACAGGTTCACGAAGGACTTAAGGCTTGTCGTTAAGGGCTTGGATTCCCGCGCTTTTGTATCCCAAGTAATGGACGACAATTGGGAAGGCATGGAATTTAAGCGGCGGTGTTGGCACATTGCGTCTGTTCTTAAAAAACACTTGCCGGCGGATTACAAAAACGCAATCGCTAAAATACTTGCCTTATTAGACTGCGTAAAAGATAGATACGATTTTTCAAAAATAGATGATTCAACGTTTGGCTTATCTTTGGAGTACGGCTGGGTTTTGGATAATTTTGTCGAACAATATGGTTTGGATGATTATGAAACGTCGGTTGCAGCGATAGAAAAAATCACTCAATTCACAAGTTGCGAGTTTGCTGTCCGGCCTTTCATAATCAAGTATCCCAAAAAAATGATGAAGCAAATGTTGGTTTGGTCTAAGCATGAACACTGGGGGGTGCGCCGGCTTTCATCGGAGGGTTGCCGGCCACGGCTTCCTTGGGCAATGGCTTTGCCGGGGCTAAAAGAAAATCCCGCTGCGATTATTCCCATTTTAGAAAATCTAAAAGATGATGTTTCAAGGTTTGTAAGGTTGAGTGTTGCAAACAATTTGAATGATATTGCAAAGGACAACCCCGAAACGGTGATTGGTTTGGCTAAAAAATGGCAAGGCAAGTCGGAAAATATAAATTGGGTTATAAAGCATGGGTGCAGAACGCTTTTAAGGCAAGGTAATGCGGATGTCATGGGTATATTTGGTTTTGATGTTGTAAAAAACATCGCTGTCAATGATTTTAAGATTTCAACGCCAAGGGTTAAAACCGGCGATTCATTGGTTTTTGAATTTCAGCTATTGAACAACAGCGATAAAAAAGCCAAAATACGGCTTGAGTACGGGCTTTATTACCAAAAGGCCAATGGAACTTTGTCGAAAAAAGTGTGCAAGATAAGCGAAAAAGAATACGCGGAAAATTCAATGACACAAATTGTGCGAAAGCATTCTTTTCGCGTGGTAACGACAAGGGTGTTGCATCGCGGGTTGCATCAGGTTTCTGTCATTATTAACGGAAAAGAATTTGAAAAACACGATTTTGAATTGATGTAAAACGGAGCGCGTTTTTGTTTTTCAAGCAATTTTTTCAGTTTTTTGGCATCGTTCCCCGTTGAAGAATTTATCCAAAACAGCTTGAAAAGTGCTGCAACTTGGATCGGCCAAGGCAAACAGTGTCATTGAAGATTTCAGTTTTAAGTTATCCGGGGAACCGAGTATTGCTATCGGATCGTTGCTTTCCAGTTTTAAAAGCGCTTCGCTGATTTCCAATAATCTTTCGCGCAAAATATTATCAGCCAAATACGCCTTGGCCTCGTCCATGTTTTCAATGCCATAATATTCAGCATCAGCGCTTGTTCCCAGCCCTTTAATTTGCGGGAAAATATACCACATCCAATGTGTCGATTTTCTGCCAGCCCGTATTTCTTTCAATGCTGTTTCATACGCCCTTGTTTGCGCCTTTAGAAACCTGTCAAGCGATTTTTCTTCTTCCATGTTTTCCCTCCAAAATAAGTTGCGACAGACGTTTTCCCTGCCCGGATTCGGTGAATTTTGTCAAGGGCTTTTCTCTATCTTCATTGCGACAAGATATTTGCCCAGGGCTTTGTCGGTCATGGCAATATGGCTCAGTACCCAATCGCGCAGAAAACGTACAAAGACATTGGGAACAAAAGCTTTGCCTTCTTCAAACTTTTTTATATCCGCCAAAATTTCTTTTACAAAACTTTGGTGTTCCGTTTTATGTTTGGCAAAATCGTGATAGCCGGTACGCTCCATAAGCTGTTCTTCCATAGAAAAATGCTTTGTAACATAGTCAACAATGGATTTTATCGTGCTCTTAAAACTAGCGTAGGCAATATCCTTTCCATGCTTAAAGCAGTCCTCGTAAAGAACATTTGTCAGCCTTATCAACTCCTTGTGCTGGTCATCGATAAGAGCCACCCCCACCGAATACTGAGCTTTCCAAACAATATATTGATCGTGTTCCAACTGCATGATAATACCCCTTAATGGCTAGCCGGTTGATTGCCACCGCCCGCGCCGCCTACTGCGCCGCTTGCTGCGCCGCTTGCTGCGCCACCTGTTGTGCCGCCTACTGCGCCGCCTGCGGACTTTTGCGCAAGATGCATTGCGACAAGATATTTGCCCAAAGCTTTGTCAGTCATGGCAATATGGCTTAAAATCCAGTCATGCAAAAAATGCACAAAAGTATTGGGAACAAAAGCCCTCCCTTCTTCAAACTTTTTAATGTCTGCCAAAACTTGCTTTACAAACTCTTGGTGCTCCGCTTTATGCTTGGCAAAATCCGGGTAGGCGATACGCTCCATTATCTGCTCTTCCGTGGCAAAATGCTTTGTAACATATTCCACAGCGGCTTTTATCGTAACCTTAAAACTAGCGTATGCAATATCCTTCCCATATTTGGCACAGTCCTCGTAAAGAATATTTGTCATCTTTACCAACTCCTTATGTTGTTCATCAATAAGCTGCACACCCACCGAATACTGAGCCTTCCAAACCATAAATTTCTCGTGTTCTACCTGCATAAATACCTCTCTTTTTACTCTTGCGGGCTTTAGTCCGCAGCCTCTGAATTTAGACGGCGCTTTCTTATGTTTTTACGCATGAAGAAAGACGCCTTTATCACACCGCCCCTTGTCGCCTCCCGCTTGCAACAACTAGCCGGCAGCCAAACGATCGTAGATCGGCTTTAGCGTTTTGTACATATCGTTGTAAATGCCGAACATCTCGTCATAGATAGCTTTGTTAGCATTGTTAGGCTCGTCAACAGTCGCTACCTTGACATTAGAACAGGCTTCGGCAAGATTCTTCCATAAGCCGATTCCGATTCCGGCGACAAGGCCAGCCCCGTAAGCTCCGCCTTCCTCCCCCCCGGCCAGTTTTTTTACCGGAAGCTGGAATATATCGCTAATAATCTGCCGCCAAAGCGGAGAAGAACCGCCACCGCCGGACACAATGATATGCGACATGGATACGGGAGCGATAGCCAGCATCGCATCGCCGATTTGTCTAAGCCCGTAAGTAACACCCTCCATAACAGAGCGTGTAATTTCCGCCTTGGTGTAACCTTGGCTTAAACCGATAAAGGCGGCGCGAAGGTTGGGATCGGAATAAGGGCAACGCTCGCCGGAAAGATACGGCAAGTACAACACCCGCTTAGAACCTGCCGGCGAGGAGGCCGCCGCCTTGTTCATAAGCTCGTAAGGGTCTACCCCCAGCTCCTTCGCCTGGCGGATTTCCTCTTGACACAAAGTGTTGCGATACCATTGATAGCTTCCGCCGCCGGCCAATTGAACGCCCATTACATGGTACAAATCGCTTGCATTATTGCAGAAAAACTGCAAAGTTCCGCCTTTGTTGTCTTGGTACTTTGACATACCCATTGTAACATTGCCGCTAGTGCCCAAGATAACGCCCAAAACGCCGTCTTTGATAATGCCCATGCCAGTAGTCTGAATAACAGCATCGCCGCCCCCCCCCACTACAGGAGTGCCTTCGGCCAAGCCGGTAAGCTCGGCGGCCCGCGCCGTAATCTTACCCGTTATGTGATCCGATTCAAAAGCTTTTGGGAAAAGACTCATGGGGAGGTCGAGCTTTTTGATCAATTCTTCTGACCAAGCGCGTTTTTTTACGTCGAAAAAGCCGGTTCCCGATGCGTCCGACACCTCCGTAGCATATTCCCCGGTGAGCATATAGCGCAAATAGTCCTTGGGCAAAAGCGCCTTTGCCATGCGCTCGTAGTTTTGCGGTTCTTCTTCCCGCAGCCAGATGATTTTTCCGCCCTGATAACCGGGCAACAAATTGTTGTTGGTGTAGCCTAACAGCTTGTCCAACCCGCCCAGCTTTTCGATAACATCGCGGCACTGTTTGTCGCAACGAGAATCGTTCCATAGATAGGCGCGGCGAATTACATTCCCGTCCTTGTCCAGCGGCACAAGGCCGTGCATTTGGCCGGAAAGCCCCAGTGCGCCGATGTCATTAGGTGAAACACCGGCCTTTTGAATGGCTTTTTTCAAACTGTCGCACGCGCCCTGCCACCAATCCGCCGGGTCTTGCTCGTTCCAGCTTGGCCTTGGCGAGTGGAGCGGATACTCCTCCGTTGCGCTTGCGACAACCGCCGCCTTGTCGTCCAGAATGATAGCTTTGCTGCCGCTAGTGCCTATATCGATTGCGGCTACATACTTTTTCATTTCAATCCTCCTTTCGCATAACCGGTTGCAACCGGTTCCAACTAAAAATTTAAACACCACTTACAGGGTGCGTATGCGTATATGTTTTACATTAAGATACTCGTACAATCCTTCCGTCCCGTGCTCGTGGCCAAAGCCGGATTGCTTCCAGCCGCCGTAAGGCGCGTTAATAACACCGGCATCGACATTGTTCACCGCAACATTTCCCGCTTCAAGCTCGTCGGCGCATTTTTTTGCAGTCGTAAGATTTTGCGTGTACACAATGGCGGCAAGCCCGTAAACATTGTCGTTTGCCAGCGATAAGGCCGTCTCGATTCCGTCAAAAGACATAACACCGACAGCCGGCCCGAAGGTTTCTTCTGTCATAATTTTCATAGAGTGGTTGGCATCAGCTAAAATAGCCGGCCTAAGCCAGAACCCGTTTTCAAAACCGGGAACGACAGGCACATCGCCGCCTGTTACAAGACGCGCGCCCTTGTTCACAGCATCGGAAATATGTTCCAAAGTTGTAATAACCCCCTGTTTTTTGCACATGGGGCCAAGATCAACATTTTCGTTCAAACCGTCGCCAATGGTGAGTTTTTCTGTCGCCGCTTTGAATTTTTCGATAAAATCTTCGTAAACTTCATTTTCGACATAGATACGATTGACGGCGATGCAAATCTGCCCCATGTTGCGGAAAGAACGGCGCACAGCCCCGGCAACAGTCGCCTCCATGTCGCAATCTTTGAATACCAACATGGGCAAACTGCCGCCAAGTTCCATCGAGCTTTTTCGCAAGCTGTCCGTACAAGCGGCTAACACTGTTTTGCCCACAGCCGTAGAGCCGGTAAAAGCAACCTTGCGTATTTTCGGATTCGCCAGCAAACGAGCGCCAACCACCCTCCCCTCCCCCGTAAGCGCATTGATAACGCCGCCGGGAATGCCGGCATCCGCCGCACATTTTACAAACATAAGCGGACTTAACGGGGTTTCGCTGGGGAGCTTGCACACCAAAGTACAGCCGGCCGCCAAGGCTGCACCTAACTTCCATGCCAGCAACTCCACCGGATAATTCCACGGAGAAAAAGCCGCGCAAACGCCCACAGGCTGATACACAACCGTACTAAAAGTGTCGGCATCTTCGTTGGGAATTATTCTGCCGTAAACGCGCTCTGCTTCCGCGGCATAATAGCGTAAAATTTCTGCGCCTTTTTTAACCTCGCCGGCAGCCTCTGCAAGCGGCTTGCCTTGCTCCATGCACATTAGCCGGCTAATTTCATCTTTGCGCTCTTCGACAATTTGCGCCGCCTCCCTTAACAAGGCCGAGCGTTTAAAAACATTTGTGCGCGACCAGTTTTTAAAAACCCTGTCCGCAGCATCTACCGCAGCGTCTATATCTTGGCCGGCGGCGCGAGGAACCTTGGCAAAAACCTTGCCGGTGCGCGGGTCTGTAACTTCTAAAAACTGACGGTCTGCGGCATCCTTCCACTGGCCGTCTATCAGCATTTTTTCAAGCACCGTCTTCGTCCCCGTCTAACTTGCAAGTCATCCATAACAACACAAGCGGCAAAATGCCCGTCTGCCGCGTCGTGTGAAACTCCCCCGGCGGAACATACAGGCAGTCGCCGGCCTTAATCGGATACTCATCGCCGCCGACAATCATTGTGCCTTCGCCCGATATTACAAAATATATTTCTTCCATGTTATCGTGAGAGTGCCCTGTAGTACTCCCGGTGGGGTACACCGTAGTATGCCCGCAACTCATGCGGCGCGGCGGGCCTTTGGCCGCATCTATTAGGTGATATGTATCGCGCAAAACTTCTTTGTCCCGATTAGCCACACGCGCCCGCAGGCTTCTGGGGTCTGTGTCCGGCTCCCGGCCATGCGCAATATTTACGATGTATTTCATGCCCGCCCCCGAAACGGCCTGCGGGAGCCGCCGCTCATTATCGATGGCCAGCCGGCATCGGCGCGGCAAGCCGCTTCGGCAAGGTGGTTCAGAGTATTAAATGCCGGTATCGCGCTGTCTTTTCCTGCGGCATTTTTTAAAACGCCCGAAATCCCCACAGGTTTCACGTCGCCCTCCTTAAAGAATCTTGCGAATCTATGCTGATGTTACCACTAAGCGGGGGCTGATGTCAAGCGGGCGGGCAAGCCGCAAGCCAAAAACGGCACTCCGGGAGAACAAATTGAAGGCTTGCGGCGGTAAAACCCACTCCCCCGGCTACTCCGCTTCCACTTTGACAGGCTTGACAGTTTTTATCTTGAAGATGAAATACCAGTACTTTGCAAGAAGAAGCGCGGCAATGACAATCCGCATGGCAAAAACATCCACCGTTATTGCGGCAACGGTCAGCATTAAGGTTACCGGAATGAGTATTGTCAGCTTGGTTTTTAGCGTCATGCTGCGGTTGTTGGCAAAGCTTTCAAGGTGCTTTTTGTATAGTCCCGTTCCGGTGAACCAGCGGTGGAAACGCTCGGAGCTTTTGGCAAAACAGTAGGTCGCCAAAAGATAGAAGGGGGTTGTCGGCAGAACGGGCAGGAAGATGCCCACCGTGCCAAGGCCTATGCAGAGAAAGCCGGCGGCTAAAAGCAGCAGTTTTAATATGGTCATGAACTTCCCCCCGCCGCGAATGTTGTTTTTGTTTTTTGGGCAAACTTTGCCATTTTAATCCCTCCGATTGCTCCATTTTCCACTTAGTATATCAGCAAATAGAAAAAGAGTATAGCCGCCGAATATGCGGAAATCCGACGGCTTTCAGGACTGCGGCCGGCAGTGCGGCTTGACGCTTTTATTCAATCGCTACTATAATGCGGTAAAGAGGAATAATGGAGGGAATATGGCGGTAAAACAGAGAATCGAAAAAATCCTTGAACAGCTTAACGCGGGGCTTTACGAAAAAGAAAGCGCAATGGCACTGGCCCTGCTTTCTTCCATTGCAGGGGAAAGCATCTTCCTTTTAGGCCCGCCGGGGGTGGCGAAAAGCCTTATCGCCCGGCGGCTAAAATACGCCTACAAAGGCGCAAACGCCGAAAGCCCACCGGCCTTCGAGTACCTTATGAGCCGCTTCAGCACGCCCGACGAGATTTTCGGCCCGGTTCGCATTTCCAAGCTAAAAGAAGACAAGTACGAGCGTCAAACGGAAGGCTACCTTCCCGGCGCTTGGGTCGTTTTTCTAGACGAAATCTGGAAGGCTGGCCCTTCCATACAAAATGCCCTGTTAACGGTTTTGAACGAAAAGCTCTACCGCAACGGCACGGAAGAAAAACCGGTTCCCATGAAAGCCCTGGTCTCTGCGTCTAACGAGCTGCCGGCAAAAGACCAGGGGCTTGAAGCCCTGTGGGATCGCTTTCTTGTGCGCCTTGTCGTCGAAGGCGTGGAACAGCCGGAAAACTTCAATAAGATGATCACCGCGCCGCAGACGGATTTTGAACGAAACCTTGGGAATGAAATCACTGCGGAGGAGTACAGCGAGTGGAGCGGCAAGATTGCCGAGATCACCGTTCCCGAAAACGTGCTCAAGGTGATTGACGTGATTCGGAAAAAAATCGAACAGTATAACCAAAACGAGGAAATCGCTGAAAAGATTTATGTGTCAGACCGCCGCTGGGTAAAAATTGTGCGCCTGTTGCGAACTTCCGCATTCCTAAACGACAGGGCAGCGGTTGATCTTATGGATTGTTTTTTGCTCAAACATTGCATTTGGAATGAAGAAGGGCAAATACAAGCTATTTCCGAATTTGTCAATTCCGCTGTTGAAGAGCATGGATACACTGTTTCCATTGATTTTGGCGACATAAAAAAAGAGCTTGTTGCATTTCAAGCAGAGATTGACGAAGAGACAAAATTTGCCAAAGATACGCGAGTGAAGGTCTTAGCGGCTGTGCGTAAAGATTACTATGAAATTCTTAATCGCAACGCTTCAAATGGAAATTTGATTGAGCGGGAGCGATTCAAGAAGTTAACCAATAATAATGAAAATATTTATTTGTGTTACTGGAATAATTCTTACAAAAGTGTCCGTCAGCAAAGTTACACTCGAGTAAGAAAAGGTAATTCGCAATTTACAATCTTTGTTGATGATAAGGAGTATTCCCTTAAAACAAAAACAGATGGTGAGAAACTAACAGAAACCAGAAAGCCAAATGAATATACAGAAAAGGCTTGGGATGAACGTATAAGCAACTTTCAAACAGAAACAAACGATATGAAATCGCAGATAGATGAATACCGCAACAAAGACCTGCAACACCTTCGCACAAATCTCTTTGTAGCCCCGGCATCGGCGAACATTGTTGAAACCCACATAAGCAATACTCTGAATGAAATCGATAAAATTGAGATAGAAATCAAGGGTATTCAAAACGCTTACAAAAAGCTCAAAGATGAGGAGATTGTTGTTAAAGATTAGGACAGAGTGGAAAGGAGAATTTAATTTAATGGAGACTGATTTTAGCCGCTTTGTGAACTTTGGTTCTGTTGCAAATAAAGACAAAAGAGCCGAACTTGCATCTTCAATTTATGAGCAGTTGCAAAAAAAACAAAACGCAAAAACTTTATCCAATGGCGACACAGACAACTTTGCCGCCGCCATAGAAAAGATTCTCTCCAATGAGGCTATGCAAGAACTGTGCGCCAAAGACCCAAGCCTTGCAAAGCAGGTTACGCAGGATATTTTGGATTTTGTAAACAAAACCAAGCGGCACATTCTAAAGACCGGAAACCCTTTTGAAAAAGAAAGGCAGCTTTTGGAAGAATTTAAAACAACACAAGCGCAAACCTTTGAAAAATCTTGGGAAAACATCGCGTCTTTTATTGCGGAAACATACAGTGGGCAAATTATTGACACTGAATTTTATCACAACGAATTTCAAAAAAGTTTAGATGCGCAAGAAAACAACAGCAAAAAAATCAGCTTCCAGAGCGTAAAAGAACACTTTACAGACAAATGGGATGCACTGCTGTTCCAGAAAGAATTACAGCGGGAGCTTGAAATCATAGAAGAACAGCGCAAAAAATTTTGCGAAGAGCTTTACCGGCAAATAGAGCAGCTTAAAAAACTGCAAGAACTCCTTGCTCCTTTTACCAATGAGCTTGGCCGGCTTTGGGACATGAGTCGCGGCCGTTGGCAAAAAGTCAACTTTGATGTTCTGAAAAAATACGCCGATCTGCTGGAGCGCGACAAATCCCTGCAAGAGCTTGCCGAAATGCTGGGAAGAATGCGGCAGGCAGAGCGGGAATACGAAGAAGAAATTTTTGCCAGCACGATTTTTAAGCCGGCATGGAAAGCCGAACACGCCGCCAAAGAAGAGCTTGTTGGCATACGCGAAAGCGACGATATTAGCAGTATGCTTCCTGCCGAGGCCGCTCTTCTTGCAGATGAGGATACGGAGCTTTTGTTCTACAAAAAGTTTGTCGAAAAAAAACTGCAAACATTTGACTATCAGGCCAAGATTCTTTCGTGGGAAGAAGAACAAGTCAAAGACAAGCGACAAAAAGAAAAGGAGGGCAAAAAAGGCCCCTTTATTGTTTGTGTCGATACCAGCGGTTCCATGCACGGGACGCCGGAAACTGTCGCAAAAACCCTATGTTTCGCATTGTTAAAAACGGCTGTCCGGGAAAACCGCAAGTGTTATTTGATTTCGTTTTCCACGCAAATTGAAACGCTGGAATTAACGGATATGAAAAACAATCTGGAAAAACTTGTAGAGTTCCTTTCCATGAGTTTTAACGGCGGGACGGATGCGGGGCCGGCTATGCGAGAAGCGCTTAAGATGCTGCAAAGGGAAGATTACCAAAAAGCCGACTGTTTAATGATTTCCGATTTTGTCATGGGCGCTTTTGACGAGCAAACCAAAAATCAAATTGCCGCCGCCAAAGAAAACAAAACAAAGTTTCACAGTCTTGTAATCGGCGGTAGCGGCAATCAAAAAACGATAACGGAATTCGACAGCAACTGGCTTTACAACCCAAACGACAAAAATTGCCTGCTTCAGTTTGTTAAAGATTTTAACAATAGGCAGGGGCCGCTCCAAAACACCGCGCCTTGAAACAGCCCCGCCGGGCTTACCTCTTGCCCTCGTAACTTTGAACGTACTGTGCCGCTTCCTCTTCGCTGTAGCCGAGCAACCCCGTCATAACATCCCGGGTGTTGCCGCCCAACTGCGGGGCGATTCCGGGGGGTAATTCGTCGGCACTGTCCACAAGGCTCATTTTGACGGGGTTCCCCGCAACTTTTACCTTGCCAATGCCGGGCTGCTGCACCTCGACAAGCATATTGCGGGCGGCAATCTGCGGGTCTTGGAACAATTTGTCAATAGTATTGATAGGGCCGCAGGGAACATTTTTTTCCCCAAGAATTTCCATCCATTGCGCCGTTGTGCGCCCCAGCATTTTTTCCGTAATCAGCGGGGAAAGAATCTCCACATTTTCGTTACGCAGGGGGTTTGTCTTAAAACGCTCGTCTTCCGGCAATTCCGGCAAACCAATCGCCTCGCAAAAAGATTGGAAAAGACGATTGTTGCCGCAAGCGACAATAACATGACCGTCTTTAGTTTTGTAGCCCTCGAAAGGAGTAATAGAAGGATGTCGCATACCCAAAGGCCCGGCGACCGCGCCGGTTGCCGCATACTTTGCAACAGCGTTTTCCAGTATCGCCACCTGGCTGTCCAGCATCGCAACATCCACCTTTTGTCCCTTGCCGGTTACCGCCCGCTGATACAAAGCCGACACAGCGCCGAAAGCGGCAAACATCCCGGCGGCAATGTCGCCGATAGAGGAACCCACCCGCACAGGCTCCCCGCCCGGCGTACCTGTCAAGCTGATTATCCCGCCCATGCCCTGCACAATCATGTCGTAAGAGGCGCGCGGCGAATAAGGCCCGGTGTGTCCAAAGCCAGAAACAGCCACATAAATAAGGCGCGGGTTTATTTCTTTTAGCGTGTCGTAGCCAAGCCCCATGCGCTCCATAGCGCCGGGCTTTAGGTTTTCAACTAACACGTCAACCTTGGCGACAAGCCGCTTGAACAGTTCCTTGCCATTGTCGGTCGATGTGTCGCAAACAATACTTTTTTTGCCGCGATTTATGCTAAGGAAGTACGCGCTTTCCCCGTTGACGTGCGGGCCGAATGTCCGGCTGTCATCCCCTTGCGGCTTTTCGATCTTGTAAATTTCCGCGCCCATATTGCCAAGCATCATCGAACAATAAGGGCCGGAAAGCACGCTGGTAAAATCCAAAACCTTGATCCCTTGCAACGCTTTTTCTGACATTTTTTCTCCTTGCAGGCATTACCGCTTTTTCTAGCGGGATTGCAAATATTCTGCGGCTTTTATAAAGCAGTCTATAGGAGCCTGCACCAAACCTGCGCCCACCTGCCCAATGCCGGGCTTTTTGTGCGCCATTCCCGTGTTTATACGCGGCAAAATGCCGGTTTCCAAAACCTTTACCAAGTCGATCCCTGTGGGCGAACCGCGAAAATCCAAAGCCGGGATTTTAAAGTTTTCGTTTTCCGTCTCTGTTATTTCGTACATTTCCAACGTAAAGTTTAGAGAATCCTTCACCGTGCCGCCGACAAACTTTACGATAGCCGGAGCCGCCGCCATAGAGAAGCCGCCAATGCCGATCGTTTCGGTAATAGTGCTGTCGCCAATGTCTGGGTTTGCGTCTTCCTGAGTAAAGCCCGGGAAAAAAAGCCCGACAGGGGTGTTGGCAGGGGCAACAAACCACTCGTCGCCGGTGCCGCTTAGACGTATACCAAAATCCGTGCCGTTGCGGCACATTGCGGTTACAATTGTGGAACCTTCTATGCCGGCGGCAGCATCCGCGCTTGCTTTACACATAGCCATTGTTAAGTTTAACGAAAAATGCTCGGTGTTGTCAATGAATTTAAGCACGTCGTGCAAATCTTTTTTGGAATAATCGCACATTGCGATATATGAGGCTATTGTTTTTGCAAATAAAGCCGTGCAGTTGCGGTTACGGTTATGGCAGTCATCTCCGGATTGCAGCGACTGCACCACAAGCGTTTTCCAGTCAATTCCGCCGGAAAGTTTTACAGCGTCTTTCATTACAGGGTACAAAACATCGCGCATCCAGTGCAGCCGGGTAATTACAGCCTCGGAATTCGCGCCGAAACGCAGAACTTTGCCAAGCCCTTCGTTCATGTTTGTATACGCAAAATTGCCGTGTTTTCTGTTTTCCATAATAAAAACAGGCATTGTCGGCGATATGATGCCCGCCATAGGCCCCACCGCCTGGTGATGATGGTTAGGCTCGTAAGTAATTTCGCCGGTTGCCGCAAGTTTTTCGGCTTCGGCCTCTGACTTTGCCCAGCCTTCGTACTGAATCGCGCCAATAACGGCCCCCCGCATCGGCCCGCACATTCTTTCCCATGTTACAGGCGGCCCGGCGTGTAAAATCATTTTGTCCTTCATGCCGGGCAGCGTGTCTTTTGCAATGCCAGCATCGATCAAAAACACCTCCGCCTCTTCAATGCGCTTTACAGCTTTTTTGTTTGCCGCAGCCCTGTCTTTTTTAAAACCGGCAAGAAACCGGTCGATTTTGTCCTGATTCGCGGCAGGCGGTTTCCAGTTTACCTGCACGGTTTTTACCTTTTGCTCTTTTAAGTCGTCGTAGAACCGATCCAATCCAAGATTGATAGCGACAAGCTCTTGTTTTAACAAATCGTCGATCTTATTCATTTTTCCCGCCCCCTTTTTTAGCAGCTAACAATTTGTACGCGAAACGCGCCGCTTGCGCGTTAGAAGGCAGCACGACAACGCCGTTTTCGCGTAAAGCTGCCTCGCTTTTGCTTAACCCCTGTTTGTCCCCTTCCGTGCCGCAGATAAAACCTATAAAAGCGATATGTCTGTTTTCCGCAGTCAGCTTTACCCGCGCCTTTTTAACCGCATCAATCATTTCGCCGACAATGTTTCCGCTTGCGCCATAGCCGGTTACTATGTCGAGCAGAATGATTGCAACTTCTGGATCGCCGGCTTCTTTAAGAATGGCCTCTTGACGGCTGGACGCATCTATCATAGGGTGGGGTTTTCCTACGGTAAACTCATCTTCGCCAAAATCGATGACAGTGTTTTGCTTGCTTGCAAAAGAATCTTGCAACTTGTATTCGGCTGTTAGCGGAATGTTGGAATAACAGTCGATCCCTTCGGCCTTTAGTTCCAGCAAGGCTTCGTAGGCTAAAGTGCCGCCGGAATATAAGCCACGCAGATACTTTTGCCCCGCGCGCAGTTTTCCAGCTTCGCCGGCTGCCAGCCGCTCAATTTCGTCAAGCGGGGCGGTAAAGCCGGTAAAATCTTCTTTCGGTTCCTTGCCCGCCTCTAACAGAACGGCTTTGCGGGCTGTATCTTCCAGCGATTTGCCGGAATAGCCGGCGTAACCATTGTGTTGCGCGGAGCCGCCTAGAAAATGCACCACTGTTTTTTTCTTTACGTTTTGCAACTTGTCGAACATTTTTGCCGCAATTTCTTTCGCTGGCGGTTTGGAAATAATGACTAAAACATCGGTGTTAGCATCGCGGCTTAATACGTCGATAGCGTCCAGCATCATAATGCCGCCAACTTCCGCCTTTAAATCCCGGCCGCCGGTTCCAAGCGCGTGGGATATACCTCCTCCCAGCTTGTCAATCAAGGTTGTTAATTCTTGAATCCCGGTGCCGGATGCGCCGACTACGCCGATTCTGCCGCGTCTTACAACATTTGCAAAACAAAGAGCCACCCCGTTTATAATCGCCGTGCCGCAATCCGGGCCCATCATAAACAGGCCTTTTTCGTGGGCCTTTTTTTTAAGGCGCACTTCGTCTGACAGACTTACATTGTCGCTGAACAGCATAACGTGCAAATTTTCGTCCAAGGCCTTTTCCACCTCGGCGGCGGCGTGTCGGCCGGGCAACGATACAATGGCAATGTTCGCCTTGGGCAGATGACGAACAGCCGCAGCCAGACCGGGGGGCCGGTAGTCGCCGGCTTCATCCTTAACTTTATTTTGCAAAAGCTCCGCCAGCTTTTTGTTCACCGCATCGAAGGAGCCTTCGCTGTCTGCCTTTACGGAAACAAAAAAATCGTTTGCCCCCAGCGCGTCAATTTCTGGCGACATCAAACCGAGATTTGTTAGCAGTTCTTTGTTTAACTCTGTCGCCATGCCGGCAAGAGCCTCGCTTATGCCGGGCATCTCTTTAAGTTCCCGGCTTATAATCATCAAGGCGACCGAATCAAAATATGTGTTTTTCCGTATGTCGCTGAATACTTTCATTCTTTGTAACACTCCTTACCTAAACAACATACCCCGCCCTAATGAGCGGGGTGTTGTTTTGAAATATTCCCTTGCGCGGGAACCTGATTGGTTCTCGCGCAAGCCCCTATTCTTTCTTTTTGCCGAACTCGAACTTTTCGCCCGGTAGCACTATGTTAAGAAACACGCCCAAGAGTGCGCCGATTGCAATCCCCAACCTGTCGATAGGCACGCTGTAGCCACCAAGCGTTACGGTGATCAGCGGGCCGAATCTTAACCCAAGGCCTGTTACCAGAACTACGGCAATGATAAGCAGATTCCGCGTTTCGCCAATGTCCACACGGTTGTCAACTAAAGTCCGTATGCCCACCGCCGCTATCATCCCGTAAAGCACGAATGACACGCCGCCGACAACTGCAGTAGGTATCGTGTACACGATGGCGGCAAAGATCGGCATAAAGCCCAGGATTGTCGCGTAAAAGGCCGCCAGTATTACAACCCTTGCGTCGTGGATTTTCGTAAGAACTACGACACCGACATTCTCGCTGTAGGTCGTTGTTGCCGGAGCGCCCACCAAGCCGGAGAAAGTCGTAGCAAGGCCGTCGCCAATCAATGTGCGGGTAAGGCCGGGTTTTTCCGTAAAGTTTTCGCCGCAAACGTCGGACAGAATTATCATGTCGGCAATATGTTCTGCTATCGTCGCTATCGCCGCCGGTATCATGACAAGGATAGGGATAAGGCTGAAGCGCGGTAGAAAAAACGGAGGAAGCCCGACAACGCCCGCTTGCGCGGCTCCAGCAAAGTCCAGTATCGCCGTGCCGTTGGGGTTTGTCACGCCGGCAAAATGTAAGATCAACGCCGCCAAGTAACCGCCGCCCAAGCCTAAAACAATGGGGATAATTTTGAACATTCCCTTGCCCCAGGATGCCGCGATTATGACGACGCTCAAGGAGATGATAGCCAAGAGCATATTGCTGTTCGACTGGCTGATCGCGAAAGGCGCTAACATTACGCCGACAAGTATGACTATCGGCCCCGTTACCACAGGCGGCAAATAGCGCATTACTTTTTTTACGCCGATAAGTTTTACGGTAATGGCCAAAAGAAAGTAGAGGAAGCCGGCCACGAAAATCCCGCCGGTGGCGTAAGCGAGCTTGTCCGCCATTGGCATATCAAGGCCGGCGAAAATGCCGCTTACGGGGTCTGTAACAAGTTGCACCCCGGCAAGGAAGGCGAAGGACGATCCCAGAAATACGGGGACACGCCCTTTGCCCATAAATTGGAAGATTAATGTTCCCACGCCCACGCCTATCAGCGTTACCTGAACGCTAAGGCCCGTGATTAGCGGGACGAGTATTGTCGCCCCGAACATCGCGAACATATGCTGCAAGCCCAGCAACATCGATCTTGGCACGCCAAGTTGTTTGAATGAATCCTTTATGGGACCCATGTCCGGTTCTAGTTGTTTGCTCATTTTTTGCTCCTTTTTTCGCCGGAGACACTATCCCCGGCTTGCTTTTTTTTCTCTGCAAAACCTGCCATAAGGCAGGTTTAATCACAAAACGGCAGTTTCGGCTAACAGCCGCTACTGCTCGTTCAGCTTGCGATAAACATAATCTGCGCTAAGTGGCATCTCGAAGCACTCGATCCCGGTGGCGCGGCTCAAGGCGTTGGCCACAAGCGCAGTAATCCCCACAAGCGGATGCTCGCCGCAGCCCCTGGCTCCGTAAGGCCCGTCAAGCTGGGGCGTTTCCACTGAGAAAACCGCAGTCTTTGCCGGCATATCCTTGATTGTCGGGATTTTGTAATCGACAAAGTTTCGCGTAAGCAAGCGCCCCTTATCATCGTACTGCAGTTGTTCGGAAAATGTCGTGCCAAGCCCTTGCAAAACGCCGCCTACCACTTGCCCCTTTAGCAAGGCTTCGTTCATTACCCGGCCTACATCCATGCACGTTACCAAGTTCAGTATTTCGATGTTGCCCGTTTTTTTGTCCACCTCGATTTCCACGCCGTGAGCGCCGTAAGTCCAGTCAAGCGCCGGCCGTCCCTGCCCGGTTTCCGGGTCAAGGTTTGTCAAACCTTGTGCGATAGCGCGACCCCTGCCGATAAGCGGCCCGCCAATGGCGTTGCCGTTTTCGTAGGTGTAACCCATGCAAAGACGCTGGAAGCTAACCTTTTCGTGCGGGTTTTGTTTCACATAAAGACACTCCGGGCCAAACTCAATCTCATGCCGGGCCGCCCTCAATACAATCGTTGCCATCTCCATTAGCTGATCTTTCAAATCTTCGCAGGCCTCGCTTACAGCATTCCCGCAAAGTACCGTCATGCGGCTGGCGACAGTTTGCCAGTCGTAAGGGGACAAATTTGTGTTTACCTCCGGCGCTATGTACACACGCTCGATAGGCATATTCAGCATTTCTGCCGTTATCTGTTGCAAAACAGTGTAAGTGCCTTGCCCCATGTCGATACTTCCGACACTAAGCAGGACAGTCCCGTCCTCGTTGAACTTGATCACCGCCGATGTCGCGCTCCATGTGGGCATTGCCGGCGCTTTTTGCAACACAGTGGCAGACTTCGCGCGAAACTTGCCGGCCTTCTCCCAAGCCTCCCGGTCTTTTTGCGAATATTCTGCCGACAGTCCGATTGAGTCCGCCACTTTTTTAAGACAGAGATCGACCCTGCCGGTGTTGTCGGTAACGATTTCACCCGTGATTGTCGTGTTGCCGGTTGCCAAAAGATTTTTAAGCCGGAAAGCCAGCGGGTCCATGCCGATTTTTTTTGCAAGCAAATCCCGCTGGCGTTCAATGGCAAAGAAAACTTCCGGATGCCCGAAGCCCCGGTAGGCCGTGCCGAAAAGGTGGTTGGTGTAGATAGAATACGAATCGACTTTTACGTTTTCGATGTTGTACGGACCGCAGCCGGTTATCGATGCCGCCCTAGAAATGTTCACGCCGTAGTCGGCATAAGCGCCGGCATCGAAAAGATACTCGGCTTCTTCCGCCAAGATACGCCCGTCTTTTGTTATTCCCGTTTTGATTTTTGCAACCAAACCCTGCCGGCAAGGCAGTGTCGAACATTCTTCTTCGCGGCTTGGCACAAGTTTGACCGGCCTGCCCCCGGCGGCCTTGGACAAGAGGGCGGTTAGCGGCTCCAAGTGAATGCCGCTTTTGCAACCGAACCCTCCCCCTATGTAGGGAACCGACACTTCCACGTTGGCCTTTGGCAGACCGAAGGCGTGGGCAAAAAGGTCGCGCACGGAAAATGGCGATTGGGAGCTTGAGTGGATTTTTACCCGGTCTTTGTGCCCCCATGTTGCGATGACTGCGTGGGTTTCCAAAGGCGCGTGGAAAACTTGCGGCTGGGAAAATGTGTTTTCCAATACGATGTCGGCTAACGCGAAAGCTTTGTCCGGGTCGCCGCGCCTTATCTTTGCGTGGTTGGCGATGTTGGTTCCCGGTTTTGGAAAATACGCGCCCTGTATCCACTTGTAGCCGGCCATATTTTCGTGCACCAGAGGGGAATCCGGGGAGAAGGCCGCCTTTACGTCTAACACCGGGGGTAATTCTTGGTAGACGACATCGATAAGGCACACGGCTTCCTCGGCGATTTTAAGGCTGTCGGCGGCTACGGCGGCGACAACTTCGCCAAAGTAACGCACCTTGTCTACGGCGATTATCGATCTGTCTACCATATATATGCCAAGTTTGTTGCTTGCTTCTTTGCCGGTTATAACCGCACGCACGCCAGGCAATGCGCGGGCTTTGGCCGTGTCTATGCTGATGATGTTGGCGTGGGCATGGGGGCTGGTTTTGAACTTTCCGAATAACATTCCGGCAAGCGAAATGTCGCCGACATAAACGGCGCTGCCAGTAACTTTTTCGTAGGAGTCGTGTCTGTTCACACTTTTGCCTATGTATGAATTCATTTTGCCCCTCCTTTCGCCGCGGCGCACTGAACGGATTCAATGATTGCTTCGTAGCCCGTGCAGCGGCACAGGTTGCCTTCCAGCGCGTCAATTATTTCTTCCCTTGTCGGGTTGGGGTTCTTGTTCAATAGCGCCCGCGCCGACATTATCATGCCGGGGGTGCAAAAGCCGCACTGGAAGCCTTTGCAATCGACAAAGGCTTCTTGCAAGATCGACAGCTCGCCGTTTTTCGCCTCGCCTTCGATTGTTTGCACTTCCGCACCTTCTGCCTCTGCCGCTAACACAATGCAGGAGTTTACCGCCTGGCCGTTCATGATTACTACGCAGGCTCCGCATTCCCCGGCGCCGCAACCTTCTTTTGTGCCGGTAAGTCCCAGCTTGTCGCGTAACAGGTAAAGCAAGGTTGTGTCGTCTGCAAACTCCACTTCGTAAACATCGGAATTGATCGTAAGTTTGATTTTTTTCATACGCCGCCCTCCGTCCAACGCGAGATTGTTTCGCCTATAAAATGTTTTACGATTGCTATGCGATACTCGCGGGAGCTTCGTCTGGAACTTCTTGGGTTTATGCGGGAAAGTATTTCCCGTTCAATGTCTGCCTTGGCCCCGGCAAGGCTTTTTTTGTCGAAGGGGCCTAGGCCGGAGACAAGAATGGGTGTTGTCGCGACTACGCCAAGGGCGACGGCCAGTTTGCCGTCCGCCGCCCAAAAGGCCGCCACGCCCACTTGCGCTAAATCGTGCCCCTTGATTCGTTTTTTCTTGAGGTAAAGCCCCTGCCCCTGTTTTTGCGGAAAGGTGATCTTGACCGCAAGTTCGTTTTTCCGCAAGACATGGGTTTTGACCCCTGTAAAAAAATCGCATAACGGTATCTGGCGGCTGCCGGCGGCGGACACTGCTTCCAGCACTCCGTCCAACACAAGCGCCGCAGGGGCCATATCCGCCCCCGGGGAGGCCGTACAAAGATTGCCGATCAGCGTCGCCCTGTTTCGCAGCAGCGTGTTCGCGTGGGAACGCGCTCCGTCTTTCAATGCGGAGTATGTGCCGCCGACAAGACCTGACTCTAAAATGCTGTTCAGGTTTACCGCCCCGCCGATTTCAAGGCCGGCGGCTGTTTGCCCGAATGCGTTCAGCTCCGGGATTTTTTTTATATCCATTACATAGCGGCAGGGATACTCGTTCTCCCTTAGCTCGACTAGCAAATCCGTCCCGCCTGCCAGAATTTTCACATCGTCATGGCTGTTTAGAATGTTAGCAGCTTCACCCAATGTTGACGGCTGTAGAAACTCAAAGTTCATCTTAGCCCCCTTTTCGCGAAAAATCGCGCCCTGCCGGCAAACCTTTAACTTGCCGGCGGGCGCTTTTTTTAATCACTCTTCGTCAAAGGCGACGACCCGGCAAACGCAGGATTCGGCATCGACAAAACGCCAGGGGAAACAGCCTATGACCATTCGCCTGTTAAGCACTTTCGCAACATCCCCTCCGATGTTTTCTACATGGATAATGTTTTTGGGGAAAAGCGGGATGTGCATGACTTGGTAGTCGGCATCGGGCATAAGTTCGGCGTAGCCTTTGCCGTATTTTTTCTGCAAGTAGTCTTCGCACTCTTTTGCCTGCCGGGGCATCCAGTCGCGGATTTTTGTGTTCATGGGGTGATCCAGCGAGCCTGCGTCTATGCCGAACCACTTGATTTTTTTCTTGATAGCCCAGTCGGCAAACTCCCGCAGCGGCCCGGGGTGTTTTATCATGTAGCGGACTTCGTCAGCTTCTGGCTGATCCCATGAGTATTTGTGATAGCCCGTGTAAATGATTACGATGTCGCCTTCTTTGACTTCCACCCGGGCTTCTATGTCTTTCGATGTGTAGATGCCGTAGTCTTCGCAAATGTCGCTAAGATCGACAATCACGCCTTCGTTGCACAGGAAGTCCAGCGGCAGGCTGGCGATGTCGGCTCCGTGTGTGCAGAAGTGCAGGGGGCCGTCCAAGTGCGTGCCGATGTGGTTCGACAGGGTGATTACCTGCCCGTTTGCGCCGTTGGGCGCGAGTCTTTTGAAAAACTTGATTTGCAATGGCTCGTATGTGGGCCAAGGCGGGGTTAGATGGCTTAACGGCTGGGTTAAGTCATACATTTTCGTTTTCTTCCAATTACTTAACATTTTTTCCTCCGGTCTTTTCTTGCGGGGCCAAGGCCCCAAAATATATTAAGCCGCCCCAAGCCAACAGGTTTTGGGGCGGCCGCATTTGTATATGAGAAATTACGAGTTTAACAGACTTTGCTTTGAGATTTGGACAAAACTTTTTCCCTAAAAGGCGGCTAGGCCCTAGGGCGAATTCATGAGAGAGAGAGAGAGAGAGAGAGAGAGAGAGAGCAAAAACCGTGCCAAGTCAGACGAATTTAGCACGAAAACTTGCTTTTTTGAGAAAATTTCCTGTCTAAAGAAACTTCCGCACCTCATACTTAAAGCATAGCATGAAAAACAAAATGTGTCAATAGCCCCGCAACGAATTCCGGCGATTTTTCAACTTTTTTCTATAAAAAGCACCTTCGGCCCTTATCCCCCGTTCAAAAAGTCGAAGGCGATCTGGCACAGGCTGGCGGCAGCCGTTTGCAGAACCCTGTCGTCCCAGGCAAACTTGGGATTGTGGTGGATCGGGGCGTTTTCCATGTCTTTGGCAATGCCGACAAAGAAAAACGATGCCGGCACTTTTTGGCACAAATAGGAGAAATCCTCGCCCCCCATGCTGGGGTCCTTCATGTACTTGACATTTTCCGCGCCGATAATTTTCGCAATCGCTTCCCTTGACAAATCCGTCATTTTTTCATCGTTAATCAAAGGAGGGTAACCCAGCGCAAGATCGAACTCGTAATCGCCACCGGATGACCTTGTAATGGCGGCCACCGTGTCTTCCAATGCCTTGGGAATCCACTGACGCAAATTTTCGTCGAAGGTTCTTATCGTGCCAATCATCGTAACACTTTCCGGGATTATGTTATGGACAGTGCCGCCGTGTATGGCGCAAACAGACACGACCGCCGGCTCCAGCGGGTTTTTTCTTCTGCTTATAACCGTTTGAAAACTGTTGATAATCTGCGCCGCCATGACTACAGGGTCTGCCGCGACATGAGGCTGCGCCCCGTGCCCGCCTTTGCCGATGACTTTTATGTCAAACTGATCGGGGCCTGCCATCACGGGGCCGTTTTTTACCCAGACCGTTCCTTCCGGGGCCTGCCCCCACAAATGACAGCCAAAAGCCGCGTCAACCTTGGGCGACTCCAAAACGCCTTCTTCGATCATGGGAGCCGCGCCGCCGACAGTTTCCTCGCCGGGCTGGAACATCAGCTTTACATTGCCTTTCAGATCGTCCTTCATTTCGCTAAGCGCCATTGCGGCCAGCAAAAGCCCCGCCGTGTGCCCGTCGTGGCCGCAAGCGTGCATGACACCCGGCTCTGCCGATGCGTAGTCCAAACCGCTGTCTTCCGTCATCGCCAAAGCATCCATGTCGGCGCGCAAAAGAACAGTCTTGCCAGGCAAACCGTGTTTGCCAGGTAAACCGCCCTCGATAAGGCCGACCACCCCTGTTTTGAAAAGACGGCGCGATTTTATGCCGGCCTTCGCCAGCGTTTCTTCCACCAGCTTGGCGGTCTTCTCCTCTTGCAGACTAAGTTCGGGATACTTGTGCAGGTGCTGCCTGATTTTTGCCGCTTCGTCATAATGCTTGCTCACAAGCGATTTTATTTTTTCGCTGTACACGTTTTTCTCCATGTTTAGGCCGCTTATTGTTTTGCGGCGACTGCGGCGACGGCGGTGGAAAGCGCTTGGTTGATGCCGTTGATTCCGTTGCGGGCGTTCATTCCCATTTCCAGCGCGTCGCTGTATCTGTTTTCTGCCATTGCTAATTGCGCTTCCTCCGCCTCGATGCGGGCTGTCTGCAAGTCCCGGTCAAGGGCATCGTAGTCCAAGGCCAGCCCGTTTTCTTGCGCCGACAGAATCGCCTGCTCGGTTTGCTCGACTTCCGGACTTAATGCCAAAAGCAGGGCTTCGGCTTCTTCCCTTGAGCGTTGCGCGGCGGCGGCTCCTTGCGAGATGGCCATGTTTGCGAACATTACGGCTTCGCCGGCGAAGAATCTGGCATCGTCAAAGTTTCTTAGATCGGCTTCGTCTTGCATTCTTCTTAGCGCGTCTTGCGCCATTAAAAGGGTTCCCTGCGCGTATAGGACGGCGTTCGGGTCGTTTTCTGCTCTGGTAACGGCTTCTATGGCGTTGTTCATTTCCTCGGTGGGCGGCTGGGCACAACCGGCAAGCCACAGTGCGCAAGCGGCCAATATGGCCAGTTTGCTTATATTTTTGCGTTTCATGATAGCTCCTTCAAAACTTTCGGCTTTGATGCTGCCCGAAATCTGCATTCCGAAGCAGTCTTCTTCTATTTATTATACTATATTTTCGGCAGAATTGCATGGTAAGCCCGACAAAAGGGAAGAAAAACGCAAAACTGGCGGTTTTGGGGGCGGCGGGCTGGCAGCAGCCAACGGCGGCCACGGGGTTATTCCGTTTTTCGGGGGCTTTTGCCGTTCTGCCCCCGCCGGCTCTGCTTTTTCTCCGGGGCAAAAGGCTCGCCGTTTTTTAACCGCGGGTTAGCTGATTTTTCGGCCTGAAAAAAGCGGTCGAGCTTTTGGCTGATTGTTTTGCCATCCGGCAGAAGTTTTTTATAGTCTTTGGGCAACTTTGCGGCAGTGGTATATGTCGATACGCCAATCGGCATGGAACTTGTTTTTAATGAATACTCGACAATGACCCGATTTTTCTCTTTGCAGATAATGATGCCGATAGCGTCGTTTTCGTGGGGGAGCTTCACCTTGTCGTTCAAAAGCGAAAGGTAAAACTCCATTTTCCCCTTGTACTCAGGCTGGAATTCGCCAATCTTCAATTCAATAGCTACAAGACATTGCAACTCTCTATGGAATAAAAGCAGATCGATAAAATACTCCTTGTCTTCGACCTGCAACTTAAACTGGTTTCCCAAAAAAGTAAACTGAGACCCCATTTCAAGAAGAAAAGCCCGCACGTTGTTCACTAAAGCCGACTCTAATTCCTTCTCGCTGTGTTCATCGGACAATTCCAAAAAGCCAAAAGTGTATTCGTCTTTTATTGCAAGGAGTGCCTGATTTTTTATCTTTGCAGGCAACACCGCATCGAAATTAGTTTGGCCTAGCAAATATTTTTCATAAGTTTTGTTTTCAATCTGATGGATAAGCACATTTTTCGACCAGCCAAATTTCTTAGTTGACATTATGTAAAAACGCCGCTCTTGGTTATCCTTGCATTTGCCCATAATGGCAATATGCTTTGTCCAGCCTATTTCTGCAACCAGTGGTTGCAGAAATTCAACATCCTTGTACTCGTTGTAAAACTGCGCCATGAGCCACAAGTTGCGCTCGGAAAATCCGCCTACCCCGGGGAACTCCTTTTGCAATTCCTTGGACAAAACAGATACCGTAGATTTGCCCCAGCTTTCGCTCTGCTTTTCGGAAATTTCCCTGCCTATGTCCCAATACAGCTTTGTCAGTTGGGTGTTGACCTCTTTGAGCGATTCATATTGGGCGAGCCGTATTTTTTCTTTTACCGATGAGATAAAGTTTTTCTGCAATTTTGTCAAAGCCATAAGCCTGCTTTCTGCCTCCTCACCCGTTTTTCCCGGATTGCTTGCTGGCCGCAGACAGCTCACGATCCGCCCAGCTCGGCGTGAAAGAGGCGACGCTGGTTTTTATCTCGTTCTGTGGCATGGTTCAGCGTAGCATATTTCGAGGGAAAGTTAAAGAGCGTGCTGCGGAGCGCAAAAAAATAAAAAAAATCGCGTCCCCCTCTTGACAGGCTGGGCGCAAGCGGCGTGCATTTCCGCAAAGATCGGCTCTTTACATAAAGGCAACCTCTAAAAACTTCAGTTTTTAGAGGTTGCGTACCGGTGGTACGACGTACCCTTTAGAGAAAATCGCAAACTCCTAACTGCCTGCAGT